>JBGSZD010000239.1:0-4455 GCA_041750575.1 Thiobacillus sp.
CTCCAGGTTCATCAAACCCGGAAGCATCGCAAATGTGCAAATTGAAATTCAAATCGTGGACACCCATGAATCGCTCAAAACCCGCATCGATAGTGGCTTCACAGCCTGTGCGGCTCAATTTAACCGGACACTACTGATGAATTATGTTGATGCCACGCCCCATAACCTGAGTCCCAGGCCCAAGCTCGCTAAGTAGTCCATTGACAACGCTCATTTCTTATCCCCGTTTTCACAGTCAGGTTTCGTTTGGCACCAACGCCAGATTGATACCTGGCTCGTTAACAAATTTACAAATTTTTCTGTCGGAGGCCTTGGGTTGTTGCTTGCGCTGGCTCGCGAGTCAGAGTTTTTTGCAGGCCATTTTCTGGCCTAGCAACTCCCCTGCTTCCAGCACGTCGCCATTTTGGGTAAAGACAATCCCTGTTCCCTGCACAATGATGGAAACTTTGTCGCCATCCACCTTGTAGGGAGCGGAAATTTCCGAGCCGAACATGGTGATGTAGGCTGTCCCATCTTTTTTGAAAGTAAGTTTCTGATAGAGGCAATCCTCTCCGCCATAATCGCCGCTGATGCCTTCTGGACAGCCAGTCAAGAGTGCAATTGCAGCCGCAGCTATCGTGAGTTTGATTGAGTGATTCATGGTCTTCTCCTGGTTGATTGACTCGTTCTGAAATTCGGTAAAGCCGTTTTTCGCTTGGTTAACGAAAATTTACACGGGCTGCGGTAAGGTTGCTATGAAGCAATTCACACCCTCACGGTTCGGTTGCCGCGGCTGCCAGGATGTCCAATCGGTGAATGACAAGTCCATTCTGGGCGACAGACAACCAGCCCTCGTCCTCCCAGGCCTTGAGGTGTTTATTGACGCTTTCCCGTGTGGCGCAGATCAGGTTTCCTAGATCTTCCTGGCTCAGGCGTAGGTCGATGCGTGCGCCTCCCCCTTGCACGGTGCGACCATGTTGCAATACCAGG
This sequence comes from Thiobacillus sp., assembly GCA_041750575.1. Classification (GTDB taxonomy): domain Bacteria; phylum Pseudomonadota; class Gammaproteobacteria; order Burkholderiales; family Thiobacillaceae; genus Thiobacillus. The sequence goes on from JBGSZD010000239.1 coordinate 970, forward strand.
CGGTGCAGCATTTTTGCGAGTCGGCGGCCCACGTCGAGAAAGCGGACGTCGCCCATCATGTCGTCCATCACTCGCAGCCGTTGGGTAAGGATGGCAAGCAACTCAATGGACACCTTTGGGTGCTGTTCCAGGAACGTGAGAAAGTCCCGGCGAAGGATGACCAGTAACTCACTGTCGTGTACGGCTACAACGTTGGCGCTGCGCGGCTTGCCGTCCAGCAGGGATATTTCACCAAAGGTTTCGCCGGTATCCAGTATGGCCAAAATCAACTCGCGGCCATCATTGGACTCTGCAGTTACTTTGAGCTTTCCGGCAATCACCATATACAGGGCATCGCCGGGTTCGCCTTTGCGACAGACAAAATGGCGCGCTCTGATGGTGCTGGTTTTTGGCAAGCGACAGGAGCGTGTCTTGATCGGGCGCATCCAGTCGTGCAAATAGCGGCAAAGAGTCGGCCAGAAAGGGAGGGTGGGATTCACGTGTCATGGTGCGCAGGCTCTTATAGGAATGACCATCGATCTTGATGAATGCCTGACGGTTGACGTCGTCGTGAAGCCCGGTGCAGGAATTGCCAAAGTGAGGGGGCAATAGCATCCGACTCATTTTCCGCTCTACCCTGATCTCAACCAGCGTTCCGTTCTGGGTTTTGCAAATTCAGAGAGTAGGCACCGTTGATGGCTCTCGAAATTTGAATTGCGACTGTCCCAAAGATAGCTGCGAATACAAATTACGGCCTCTCCCATATGGGAGAGATTTGTCATCAAGGATTGGCGATACAACGCAGCAATAACGCCACCAGCTGCGCTTGTTTGTTTGTCCCTGTTTTGGCGAGAATTTGCTTCAGATGCGAGCGCACGGTGCCCATACCGATGCCTAAGGCTTCCGCTATCTCAGTGAGCGCCCTACCTTCGGCGAGCGCTTGGGCGACGGCGGCTTCGGTGCGCGTCAGCCCGAATAGTTCGCGCGACATCTGCGCGGACGCGGTCAGTGCTTCCGGATCACGGATGAATATCAGCGCCGCCGGCTGCGACACGCCACACCCTGCCGCCATGGGGCGCAGTGGCGCCACCGTTAGCGTGAGGGGAAGCTTGCCTTCGCGCCGGATGGCAAAGGCCCCCCCGGGCGAGCCCATTGTGCCGGAAGCGGTTTGAACGCAGCGCTGGACCAGCCCGGCAAGTCGGCAGGACAAGTCGGATTGGCGAACGTCCAGCTTGCCCCGCGCGAGGCAAAACGCGCGGTTCTGCCGGAGCACCTGCTCGGCAATGCGGTTGGCGAACAGGACTGACCTGTCGCCGTCCACTACGACGATCGCGCTGCCGCTTCGCTCCAGCGCATCGAACGCTGCGGCAGCGCCCAATTGGGCCTTGGCCAGCTTTTGGCGCAGCTGAAACGCGCGAAGAAGATGCGGCAGGAAGCCGGCAAGTCGGCGGCGGTCTGCATTTTCATAGCTTCCAGCGCGATCAGAACGGTGAATTCCCAAGATTCCGATGGTGTCTTCACCGACCGGGAACACAGCGCCGATCATGTGATAGATGTCGAGATGGCGGACCCAGTCGCCATAGAAATCCGTCCGCTCGAAGTCATCATCGGGAACGAGGTCACGGTTGGTGACGATTTTTGACATGCCGAAGGCGACTGATTTCTCGACCCAGAGGTCATTGCGGTGCCAATGTTCGGCCCAATCCTGCTGCTTCGGGTCGACCATCATATTCGGCGTCATGTCGACGAGATGGACTCGCTCTTTGCTGTCCTGAACTTTGAGCACGGCGCTGCTAGACTCAAAGGCGCGCGCGATCTGATCGCCGAGGCCGCACCACGCACTGTCGTCGATGGCCGCGTCATATACGCGATCGATCAGAGCCTGCATGCGCGGCCCAGTTTTTTTCATGGTCAGAGGGCAACCGCGCTCGTGGTGGGAAAACAAGGGTTAGGTCTTGCAATGCTGTACGTCAATGCAAGATCTGACCTGGAAGCTGATGTGAGATTAGATGCAGACACACCGGTTATGAAAAATGCAGAAGCGGGCGTAGTCACCGAAAAAAAACTTGCCAGACACCAGATCGGCCAAATCGCTGAAATCTTTTTCATTTGCGCCTCCCTCGGCAGTATCAGCTACTTGGCGTATTGGATTACTTTGCGTTGTCAGCCTTATTTCTAGCAAATCACATTGCAATTTCAATTTAAGACTTTGCGCATGCGAACCAATTGGAGCGTGCACCATCGACTTGAAAATCACGAGGTCGAGTCCGACGCCACCCCGTATTTGAGTAGCAGATTGTTTCGGAGCCAATTCTTGTCAACGACTGTTGTTCAGCGCATAGCAGACTTGGTTTTCTCAGAACGCCACTGGCGGCTCTGGCCGATCATCAGAAGTACGCGCCGATTTCACGGTCGACCGCTTATTGACCGACACCGGCCGCCGGGTGATGCCTTTTCCTGTTTCACCAATGGCTTTTGAGGCCCGGTTTTCGACCGTTCCTTCCCCCGCACGCAACAAAAACCCGGCATCAGGCCGGGTCGGTGGGCAGGCAGGCTGGGGATCCGTCAGCGGTTTGTGGCGGCTTTCAAGCGCGCCCGCTCTTCCTTCAAGCCTGCCTGCGCTTCGGAGTTGATTTTGATGAATTCCATATTCAACACCTTGCGTTCTGTCGCGCTGATCTCATTATTGCGGCCAGCAAGGATGGACTTAACCATGACATCGCGCTGTGCTTCGGCGGTTGTAGCCTCGCGCAGCTGATGGAGCAGATCGGTCATTTTTGGGGTTTCAGGGGCGAGGGCAGTTTCTTCAGTAGCCATGGTCGTGTTTTCCTTTAGCTCAATTGCGGTTGGGGGCGACCGATGTTGATGCGCATGCCGTCCTGTTGCATCGGGGCGCTTCATCCTACGCTTAACCACACGAAAACAATAACGTCCCCGTCGGGATTGCCACAGGCTACGAATCGGCATGCGGACAGAACTGTCCACCGGACCGTCGCGGTCATGCTCTTGGCGGTATTTTCTGGCCGGATTCTGTCCCTTTCATGCTTCCGCTCTATCTATCGAGGTTTCCATAAACCATGACATTTCAGGCCGCTGTCTTTGCGAGGCGAAGCCGAAGCAATCCAGTCCCATCGAACGTGGGCTTGCTGGATTGCTTCGCGTTGCTCGCAATGACGAGCCCGGTGTCATGTGATCTGGAAACATCAATGGGTTTGGATTGATCCGTCTCGGCCCGGATGGCGCTACACGCTGTAACGCGTCACGACGACGATGATCGGTTCTTATCCGTTCCGTCGCAATACGGCGACGGCATCGAGCAGCGGCGTGACGACAGGCTGGATCTTGCGCCGCATCAGCGAACCGATGGCGGTGGTTTTGAGGAAGATCGGCCGCACGGTGTCGGCATCTGTCGACGCCAGCGCGTCGAGCGCGGTGCAATCGGATTCAAATTGGGGGGCGGCGGCTAGCAGCGCAGCGCGTGCGGCGTCGCGTGTTGCCGCATCGGCC
>JBGSZD010000240.1:0-26663 GCA_041750575.1 Thiobacillus sp.
GCGCGCGGCTAGCCGAAGCGATCAAGCGGGTACTGGCGGCGGCGATCGCCGCCGGCGGCAGCTCACTGCGCGATTACGTCGCGAGCGATGGCGAGTTGGGCTATTTCCAGCTGCAAACCCGGGTGTACGATCGCGAAGGCCTGCCGTGCAAGGTCTGCGGCACGCCAATCCGCCGCATCGTGCAAGGCCAGCGCGCGAGCTTTTACTGCCCGGTCTGCCAGCGCTGACGCGGTATTACCCCAGTCATCAAGTTTGTCATTAACATGTCGTTAAATATCCGTGCTTTATCCAACGGCTTGACCATGAAACCCACCACTCTGGTTGACGAGTTCGAGCATTACAGCAACTGGCGCGACGCCGTCTACGTCCGCGTCGAGGTGCTGCGCGACTGGCTCGCCGCGCAGGAGCTGAGTGACGCCGAATCCGAGATGCGGCTGAATCAGCTGCTGGGACGCCTGCAGGAAGACACGCTGAACGTGGCCTTCGTCGCCGAGTTCTCGCGCGGCAAGTCCGAGCTCATCAACGCGATTTTCTTTTCCGACTACCGGCAGCGCGTGCTGCCGTCGTCCGCCGGGCGCACCACCATGTGCCCGACCGAGCTGTATTACGATCCCCGGCACCGGCCGTCGCTGCGGCTGCTGCCGATCGACACCAAGATGCGCGAGGGCAGCATTGCCGAGTTCAAGCGCGATCCGGATGCCTGGACCGAATTTCCACTGAATCTCGATTCCGCCGAGGAAATGAGTGTCGCCCTGATGCGGCTGGCCGATACCATGCCGGTCGACGCCGCCACCGCGGAAGCGTACGGCCTGATCAACCCCGACGACGTGGAAACCGCGCGCAGCCTGGAACGCGACGGCCATATCGCCATTCCGCGCTGGCGCCACGCGCTGATCAATTTCCCGCATCCTTTGCTGAAGCAGGGTCTCGTCATCCTCGACACGCCTGGGCTCAACGCCATCGGCACCGAACCCGAGCTGACGCTGAGCATGCTGCCGAATGCGCATGCAGTGCTGTTCCTGCTGGCCGCCGACACCGGCGTGACCAAATCCGACATCGAGATCTGGCGCCAGCACATCGCCCCCGTCCATGGCGCCAGCCGCGCACGGCTGGTGGTGATGAACAAGATCGACGGTCTGTGGGACGACCTCCGAAGCGAAGCGGAAATCAATGCCGAAATCGCCAAACAGGTTGCCAGCAGCGCGGCGCTGCTCGAACTGCCACCCGGCCAGGTGTACCCGGTATCGGCGCAGAAAGCGCTGGTTGCCAAGGTGCGCAACGACGCGGCGCTGCTGGCGCGCAGCCGTCTGCCCGATCTGGAAACCGCGTTGACGCAGGAACTGATTCCCTGCAAGCAGGCGCTGGTCGGCGAATCGACGCAGGCAGCGGTGGAAGACGTGATTGTGAAAACGACTGAGCTGCTGGAAACCCGGCTCGCCACCCTCCAGGATCAGATCGAAGAACTGGAAGGACTGCGCGGCAAGAACCGCGACGTCATCCAGCACATGATGGTCAAGGCCAACGAGGACAAGCAGCAGTTCGAACGCGGTCTGGAGCAGTTCAACGCGCTACGCAATGTATTTGCGAGTCAGGTCGAGACCTTGCGCGGGCGGCTGGGCATGCAACCCCTGCGCGACGAGGTGCGTGCGACCTGGCAGACCATGGAAAAAAGCCGCTTCAGCGCCGGCCTGCTCGATGCGATGGGCCGTTTCTTTCGTCAGGTGGACAGCAACCTGGAAGCATCCGCCACGATCATCCAGGATATTCGCGCCATGATGACGGCGATGTACCAGAAATTCAGCGACGAACACGGATTGGCCGCGGTCAACCCGCCGGATCACAGCCTGCACAAATACCGCAAGGAAATGGCTCGGCTGGAGCACATTTTCAACGAACGCTTCAACAGCATATTCAAGATGCTGACCGTCGGCCAGCATCGGCTGACTGCACGGTTTTTCGAGACGCTGGCGAGCAAGGTGGTACAGGTATTCGAGATCGCCAACAGCGAGACCGAGGCCTGGCTGAAGGCACTGATCACCCCGATGGAAACCCAGGTGCGCGAGCACAAGATTCAGTTGAAACGTCGGCTGGAAAGCGTCAGCCGCATCCATGCCGCAACCGAAACACTGGATGAGCGCATCGCGGAACTCGAAACCGCGGTTGGAACCGTGAGCGACCAGCTCGACAACCTGGCGCGCATCAACACGCGCATCGCCGATGCGCTGTCGGACAATCTGGGCAGCGCACAGCTGGCCAAAACGGCCTGAGCTTTATTTTCCGGTGGTCAGGCGCAGAAATTTCTCCTGCAATTGATCCTTGGTTTCCGGGTAATCCGGATTCAGCGGGATGCAGTCGACCGGACACACCTCCACGCATTGCGGCGTATCGAAGTGGCCGACGCATTCGGTGCACTTGTTCGGATCGATGATGTAAATCTCATCGCCCTGGGAAATGGCGTCGTTTGGACATTCGGGCAGGCAGACGTCGCAATTGATGCATTCGTCCGTAATCATCATAGACATGGCAGTCTCCGGATCATATCAGTTTTTACTTATTTTCTCACTTAAGCGCCGCGCCACCAATGGGTGGACAAATGCATCGACATTGCCGCCCAGCTGCGCGATCTCGCGAATCATGCTGGCGGAAATGAACATGTATTGATCCGACGGCGTCAGGAAAAGGGTTTCGATATCCGGCTTGAGATTGCGGTTCATGCCCGCGAGCTGGAATTCGTATTCGAAATCCGACGCCGCCCGCAAGCCCCGCAGCACGGCAATCGCGCCCTGCTCGGCGACAAAGTCGATCAGCAGGCCGGAAAACCCTTCCACCCGCACCTGCGGCACGTCGGCCAGCACGTCGCGCGCCATCGCCACACGCTCCTCAATGCCGAAAAACGGCTGCTTGTTGCGCGACGCCGCCACCGCGACGATGACGTGATCGAACAGGCGCACTGCCCGCCGAACCAGGTCTTCGTGGCCGCGCGTTATGGGATCGAGGGTGCCGGGATAGACGGCGGTCTGCATGGTTTAGTCCTTGACGAGCAGGGCGAAATGCGAGCGCCCCGCGCACCCGCTGCGGTGAATGATAAACCCCGATGGGGCAATCACCCGCGTGCCCTGCTCAACGTAGACGTGTCCGCCGGATTTGAGATGGCGCGCCAGATCGGCGAGCACCTGCCCGGCCAGCCCGCTGTCAAACGGCGGATCGAGGAAAACCAGATCGAAGGTTTCGCGATTGTTCGCCAGCCAGCTCATCGCATCGGCACGCTGGAGGTCGGCCTGGTCGGCCCCGAGCGTCGCACGGTTCTTTTGTAGCGCGGCCATCGCCGGCGCATCGCGCTCGACCATGACGACACGCCCGGCGCCGCGCTAAACGGCCTCAAAGCCCAGCGCGCCGCTGCCGGCAAACAAATCCAGACAAACCCAGCCCGGCATGTCCTGCCCCAGCCAGTTGAACAGGGTTTCGCGCACCCGGTCGGGCGTCGGGCGCAAGCCGGTGCTGCCAGGAAAATCAAGTAGCCTGCGGCGGTACCGTCCACCGATGATGCGCACGCAGTTGGCCGCACCATGCGCTCGCTGCGGGGCCGCGCGCTTAGCGAGCACCGCCCGGCCCCACCACCACTGTCACCAGTTTGTCGGGATCGACGCGCGCGGCAAACGCCCGCTTCACTGCCGCCACATCGACCGCTTCCACTTGGCCGATCCAGGTATCCAGATAATCCAGCGGCAATTTGTAGAAGCCGATCAGCGACAGATAGCCGAGGATTTTCTTGTTGCTGTCGATACGCAAGGGAAAGCCGCCGGTAAGGTTGGCCTTGGCCTGGGCAAGTTCGGCTTCGCTGGGACCTTCGGCAATGAACTGGCGCAGCGTGTCCCTCGCCACCTTGAGCGCATCGTCTGCCTGCGCCTGCTTGGTCTGCAAACCCAACTGAAAAGGTCCGGCTTCCATCATCGGCATGAAATAGCTGTATGCGCTGTAGGCATAGCCGCGCTTGTCGCGCACTTCGCGCATCAGGCGCGAATCGAAGCCGCCACCGCCCAGCACGTAGTTGCCCACATACAACGGAAAGAAATCGGGATCATCGCGCGCCATGCCCACCGAGCCAAACAGCACATGGCTTTGCGTGGAAGGATGGTCGATCCTGGTATCGGTGGATTGGGCCGGTACCGGGTCGGGCAACGCGGGCACAGTCGCTGTTTTGGAAAGGCCTGCCGCCAAGCGGGCGGCGATGGCCTCGGCCTCCGCGCGCGTGATGTCGCCCATCAGCGCGATCACGGCGTTGGGTGCGCTGTAATGTGTTCGGTAAAACGCCTGCAAGTCATTACGCGTCAGCTTTTCGATTGCGGTGGGCTCGCCCGACTCATCGTGCGCGTAGGGGTGTTTACCATACAAGGCACGATAAAACGCCTTGTCGGCGACCGTACCGGGATCGGCCTCGGCTTCGCGAATAGCCGCAATCAGGCGCTGTTTCTCACGTTTGGTCACGGCCTGCGGAAAGTCGGGCTTTTGCAGTACGAGCACGAGCGTGTCAAGTGCAGCTGTTTTCTCTCGGGCTGACGACAGCGTGCGCAAGGTGACGCCGGCACGGTCACGATCAAAACTCCCTGACAATGCCGCGCCGACATCGGCCAGGCGATGCGCGATGGCGGTATCGGACAGTCCGCCCGCGCCCTGATCAAGCAAACTGTGCGTCAACTGGGCGAGACCCGCCTTGCCGGCGGGATCGCGAGCGCTGCCGGCGGGAAAGTCCACCGACATATCGAGGATGGGTAACTCATGGTTTTCGACAAAAATCACCCGTGTACCCTCCGGCGTTTGCCAATGCTGGATAGCAAGCGCCGCCTGAGTCGACAGCGGCAGGCTCAACAGCAGGGCCAGGAAGAAACGTTTAATTGACATGACGGACTCCCGGCATAGCGGCACGGCGCGCCTGTGGCTGGAGCGCTTGCGGGTCGAGCGCGGCTATACTCAAACGGTCATCCCGCAGCCATTCGCGTGCGGCAGCCCGCACCTCGTCGGCCGTCACTGCGCGCAGTTTCTCGACCCGACGCGCCAAGGCTTCGGGCGGCAAACCGGCGGTCACGTATTCGCCCAGCTGCATCGCCTGATAGAACAGCGAATCGCGCTGATAGACGTCGGCTGCAATGACTTGCGCCTTGACGCGCGCCAGTTCCGCTTCGCTGATGCCGTCGCGCTGGACGCGTTCGAGCTCGCCGCGTATGGCTTTTTCCAGCGCCGCGACGGACTTGCCCGGCGCCGGCGTGGCGTCGATCATGAACATGCCCGGCCCGCGCGAAACGGCATCGTAGCCCGCGCTCGCATTCACCGCGATCTGCTGCGTCTTCACCAGCGCTTTTTGCAAGCGCGCCGAGTCGTTGCCGGACAGCACGCCGGCCAGGATTTGCAACGCATAGGGTGTGGTGTCTTTTTCCCAGTCCTTCAGGCTGGGCGCGTGCCAGGCCATCAGCAGGTAGGGCACTTGAGCGGGCGCCTTGACGACGATGCGCTTCTCTCCGACCTGTTCGGGCTCGTCCTGCGGCTTGCGCATCGGCAGCGCCTTGGCTGGCAGCACGCCGAAATATTTTTTGGCCAGTGCGATCACGTCGTCGGCCTTCACGTCGCCTGCCACCACCAGCGTAGCGTTGTTGGGCGCATACCAGCGCGAATACCAGTCGCGCGCATCCTGCCCGGTCATGTGCTGCAGGTCGTCCATCCAGCCGATGATGGGGCGTCGATACGGGTGAGTCTGATACGCCGACGACATCAGGCGTTCGTAGACCACCGACTGCGGCTGGTCGTCTGTGCGCAAGCGGCGCTCTTCCATCACCACCTGGATTTCCTTGGCAAAGAGCTCGTCGCTGATCACGAGGTTGGTCATGCGGTCGGCTTCCAACTGCATCGACAGTTCCAGCCGGTCTTTCTGCATCTGCTGGAAGTACGCGGTGTGGTCGCGGCTGGTGAAGGCGTTTTCGCGCCCGCCCGCGGCGGCGATGCGCTTGGAGAACTCGCCCGGCGGTACGTCCTTGGTGCCTTTAAACATCATGTGTTCGAGCACATGCGCCACCCCGGTGGTGCCGTTGAATTCGTCGATGCTGCCTGCGCGGTACCACACCTGCGACACCATCACCGGCGCGCGGTGATCTTCCTGCACGATGACCCGCATGCCGTTGTCCAGCGTGACGTCGGTCACCGCCGCCTGCGCGCCGCCGACCACGGCCGCCAGCAACATTACCCACATGCCTTGCATGTCTTTCCCCCTGCTTGAATGAGTCCGAATGATAAGCCGCATCCGAATGATAAGATTAGGCGTCCGTCAAACAGCAGTGCTGACCGCCCTTATCCGTGTTTAGTTTCTTCAAGCCCAAACCGACCGTCGCCGAGCCGGCCGCGCCCGATATACCCACCGAATCCGCTCCCCAGCCTGTCGAGTCGCGTCCCGGTTGGGCGCAACGACTGAAACAGGGGCTCGCCAAGACCCGCGACCGGCTCGGCGGCCAGCTGTCGAGCCTGTTCGGCGTCGGCCGCAAGATCGATGCCGAGCTGTTCGAAGAACTCGAAACCATCCTCATCACCGCCGACATCGGCGTGGATGCCACTCACGCCCTACTCGACACCTTGCAAAAGAAAGTGCGGCGCGAGGGGCTGACCGAAGCTTCCGATCTGCAGGACGCGCTGAAACAGGCGCTGATCGACATGCTCACCCCGCTGCAGGCGCCACTCGACGTCACCTTGCACAAGCCTTTCATCCTCATGCTGGCCGGCGTCAACGGCGCCGGCAAGACCACGACCATTGGCAAGCTCGCCAAACTGTATCAGTCGCAGGGCCTGTCGGTGCTGCTGGCGGCCGGCGACACCTTCCGTGCAGCGGCGCGCGAGCAGCTGCAGGTCTGGGGCGAACGCAACAACGTCACCGTGGTGAGCCAGGAAAAAGGCGATTCCGCCGCGGTGATTTTCGACGCCATCCAGGCTGCGCGGGCGCGCGGCATCGACGTCGTGCTGGCCGACACCGCCGGCCGTCTGCCGACCCAACTGCATTTGATGGAAGAAATCAAAAAGGTCAAACGCGTGATCGAAAAGACCGCGCCCGGCGCGCCGCATGAAGTGTTGCTGGTGCTGGACGCTAACACCGGCCAGAACGCCGTCACCCAGGTCAAGGCCTTCGACGCCGCGCTCGGTGTGACGGGCTTGGTGCTGACCAAGCTCGACGGCACCGCCAAGGGCGGCGCGATTGCCGCCATCGCCCAGGCCCGGTCGAGCCAGGCTCAATCCAGCGTGGCTCGACCCATCCCGGTGCGCTATATCGGCGTCGGCGAGACCGTGGACGATCTGCGCCCGTTCGACGCAAGCGAATTCGTCGAGGCGGTGTTCACCGCATGATCAGCTTCAGCCAAGTTACCAAACGCTACCCCGGCGGGCACGAAGCCCTGTCGTCGGTCAACCTCTCCATCGACAAGGGCGAATTGGTTTTCCTCATCGGCCATTCCGGCGCCGGTAAAAGCACTTTGCTGAAACTCGTCGCCGCCATCGAACGGCCCACCAGCGGCGTAGTGTCTGTCAGCGGCCAGAACGTCGGCCGCCTGTCGCATCGTGCCGTGCCCTATCTTCGCCGCAATATCGGCCTGGTGTTCCAGGATCACAAGCTGCTGTTCGACCGTAACGTGATCGAGAACGTGATTCTGCCACTCGATATCGCGGGTTTCGACCGTCGCGAAGCTTACAAACGCGCGCGCGCGGTCATCGACAAGGTCGGCCTGCTCAATCGCGAAAAAGCCAATCCGGTCAGCCTGTCGGGCGGCGAACAACAGCGCCTGTGCATCGCCCGCGCGCTGGTGAGCCGCCCCGCCCTGCTGCTGGCCGACGAACCGACCGGCAACCTCGACGCCGGCTACGCCGCCGACATCATGGCGATGTTCCGCGACTTCCACCAAGTCGGCACCACCCTGGTAATCGCCACCCACGACGACCGCGCCATCGCCGCGCTGGGTGGCCGCATTTTGCGGGTTGACCACGGCAAGGTCGGCGAGGTGGCAGCATGATCGGCTGGCTGCGGCACCAGAAGCATGCGCTCACTGCCGCGCTGCGCCGTCTGCGCACCCAGCCTGTCGCGACCCTGTTGACCGCGCTGGCGATGGGCGTGGCCATCAGCCTGCCAAGCGGGCTGTATATGATGCTGGGCAATCTCGACCGGCTGGCGGGCAACCTGCCCGCTCAGCCCGAAATCAGCGTTTTTCTCGATTCGGAAATCTCGGCAGCGCAGCAACAGGCGATCGCCGCTCGGCTGAAGCAACCCGACATTGCCCAGGCCCGGCATGTGCCCAAAGACGAGGCATTGGCGGCGCTCAGCGCGTCGCAGGACCTGGCCGACATCACCGCCGGCCTGACGCAGAATCCGCTGCCCGATGCCTGGGTGGTCCGCCCTCGGATAGCCTCGCGCGAGGAACTGGTCCGCATCGCGGGCGCGCTGACCAAGCTGCCGGGGGTGGCGGAAACCCATCTTGACAGCCAGTGGGCCGACCGGTTGCAGGCTGCGCTCGCCATCGGGCGTACCGGCGTGTGGCTGCTGGGCGCCCTGTTCGCCATCGCGCTGGTTGCCATTTCCGGCAACGCCATCCGCGCCCAGGTTTTGAGCCGCCGCGATGAAATTCAGGTCAGCCGCCTGATCGGCGCAACCGACCGCTATATCCGCCGCCCCTTTCTGTATCTGGGTGCACTGCAAGGTCTGTTGGGCGGGCTGGCCGCAGGCGGCGTGCTGGCGCTCGCAGGCTGGGCACTGCGCGAACCCGTCGCACACCTGGCCGGCCTGTACGGATCCAGCTTTCAGCTGTTGCCGCCCACGGCCATCGAAATCGCCATCGTACTGGGGCTGACCAGCCTGTTTGGCTGGTTGGGCGCCTGGATTTCTGTCACGCACGCGTTGCGCCAGGTCGAAGCGGCCCGCTGAATTTCAGCAATTAATGGAACCCTCCGCCGCTTTAGCACTCTGAGATCTGGAGTGCTAAAATGATTGACAAGGGAGTGAATGCAACCATGAGTCAAACAATTTCTTTACCCGTACCTGCGGCCTACAGCCTGGAAAGCTATATCCAGACGGTAAACCGTTACCCCATGCTCACTTTGGAAGACGAGCAGCGGCTGGCGCGCGCTTGGCACGACACGCAGGATGTCGAAGCGGCCCGCCAATTGGTGGTGTCGCACCTGCGCGTGGTGGTGAGCGTGGCGCGGCATTACTTGGGCTATGGCCTACCGCACGCCGACCTGATCCAGGAAGGCAATGTTGGCCTGATGAAGGCGGTGAAGCGGTTCGACCCGGATCGCGGCGTGCGCCTGGTGTCGTTCGCGTTGCATTGGATCCGCGCCGAAATCCATGAATACGTCCTGAAAAACTGGCGTTTGGTCAAAATCGCCACCACCAAGTCGCAGCGCAAACTGTTTTTCAACCTGCGCAGTCTGAAACAATCGCTCAACGCGCTGACGATTCAGGAAGCCGACGCCATGGCGCGCGAACTCAACGTCAGTCGCAAGGACGTGCTGGAAATGGAAACCCGGCTGTCGGGGCACGACGTGTCGATCGACCCGATGGTGGATGACGGCGAAGAAAGCTACAGCCCACTGGCCTACCTCGCGAGCCCGGACGAAAACCCGGCGCAACTGCTGGAGCGCGAGCAAAGCGAACGCTTGCGCCATACCGGTCTGGTTGCCGCGCTGGAAAACCTCGACGAACGCAGCCGCCACATCATCAAGGCGCGTTGGCTGACCGAAGGCGAAGCGGCAACCCTGCACGAGTTGGCTGCCGAATACGGCGTATCCGCCGAGCGGATTCGCCAGATCGAGGCGCGCGCGTTGCAAAAAATGCGCGCTGTGATTCCGGCATAACGCCGAATACCTCCCAATGACAAAGCCCCGCTATTTGCGGGGCTTTGTCATTGGCGTGCCGGGGTGGACAGATCAGAAAAAGGAACCAATCAGCACGGAAAGGATGCTGATCCATGCCCAGGCGACCAGACCCACCACCACCACCATCGGGAAACCCTGAAAAGTCAAAAGCTGTTTCATTGCGTGTACTCCAGAAAAGTTGCTGAATTTTAGTTTATTCGTCCTTGCTACTCAAGCGACGCCTGGGCAACAATGGGTCGTCGTCGTCCATCAAAATACGCTCGGCCGGGCCTTCCAGATCGTCGAACTGGCCGCTTTTTATCGACCAGAACACGCCGACGATAATCAGCAGCACGAAGATGCCGGATAGCAGGAACAGGAAGCCCATGATGCCGCTCATGGCGCGACCAACTCCTGAATGCTCTGGTGATGCTGCTTGCCGTCGCGCGTTAGCCGCATCTCGGCCAGCCAGCGCCCCGAATCGGGCAGGTTTAACGTGCCAACATAGACGCCGGCTTCGGCCGCGCGCAACGGTAGCGTGAGCGCAGGCGAGGTCGCGCCGGGTCGCGCCAGCCGAACTTCGGCCTCCACGTGCTCGACCGGCAAGCCAGTGCGATCCTTGATGCGAACCCGTATCACACGGGTGCTGCCGCCTTCATCCAATCCGGTCATCTCGACCTGCCACCCGAGCAGAGACTCACGGTGCGCTTCGCTCAGTTCCGACGACACAGCCTTGGCTGCGTTCTGTCCGTGCGCGACCACGCCGGAAAAGCCACTGTAGACCGCGCCGCCCTTGCTGCCCATCCACCACCGCCCGAGCGGTTCGGGAAGACCCTGGGTCGCGATATACAACAATGTGGCATTGATGAATACCAGACCGATAAAAAAACCGGTCAGCAGTTTGGGCGCCCAGTGCATACGTCCGGCAGCCCGGCGGCGGAATTGGCTCATGGCAAACAACACCAGCGCAGCCGCGAGGAAAACCGAAATGTGGATGGCAACCACATCTAGACCAGGCCAGCGGCCAACGATCAATACGAAATACACGAGCAGCGGAATGGCCCCCGCCAGGACGGCGCGGAGCATCGGCGACAGGCTGCGAATGACGCCGCCCAGGGCATACAGGACGAGCACCGCCGCCAAGCCGCCAAACAGGGTGGTCATCGTATTCATGGGCGCTTGCTCGGACTGTCGAAACGAACGGCTTCGGAACGCGCTTCAGCAGGTTTGCCGAGCGGCGTGATCACCAGTTCGAAGCCCTGCGTGCTGGCAGCTTTGGCGGGAGACAGGCGGACACTGGCTTGTACCATGCCACTGTGGCCGGGCTTGACGGCAATCTCGCGGAAGTTGCCGAGGTCGAGCGCATCCTCCGGTATCCCGCGAGCGGTGATCCGGTAGGTTTGCGCCTGCGCGGCCTTGTTGGTGATGCGGATCTGGTAGCGGTTACGGATATCGCCGTTCGACAGCACAACATACAACGGCTGGCGAATCTGGTTGACGGCGCGGTCGAAACTGCCGCGCGTACCAATGCTGTAGACGAGGTATGCGCTCATGAGCACAATCGCCACGCCATAGCCGATGATTTTCAGGCGCTTCCAGTGCAATTGGGGTTTGGCCGGGACAGGCGCGGCCAGGTTCTTTTCCGAGTCGTAGCGGATCAGGCCGCGCGGAAAGCCGAACGAATCCATGATGGTATTGCAGGCGTCGATGCACAGTCCGCATGAAATGCATTTGTATTGCAGGCCGTCGCGGATATCGATGCCGACCGGACAGACCTGCACACACAAGCCGCAATCGACGCAGTCGCCAACCCCCTGCTGATGCCGTTCGGCCAGCGCACGCTCTCCCACGCTCGCATTGACGTGCCGGCGTTCGACCACAACCGCATCTTTAGCACGCACATCGGTACGCCGGCGTTCTACAACGATCCCGCGCCCTGCGCGGACAACGGCACGTCCTAGTGCTCCTTCGCCACGTTTGGCGTCGTAATGCACGGCCAGCGTCTCCGCTTCGTACATCACGCTCTGGAAGCGACCGTAAGGGCAAACGTAGGTGCAAATCTGCTCGCGCATCAATCCCGCGGCGGCATAGGTGGAGAGCGTCAGCACACTGACCGTGATGTAGGCTGCGGCGGCAGCCTGGCCAGTGAAGAAATCCACGACCAGTTGCGGTGCGTAGGCAAAATAAGCGACAAAGGTCAGTCCGGTCCAGAACGAAGTCAGCAGCCACGCAGCATGGGTACTGCCGATCTTGAGAGTTTTCTCGCGATCCCACGGCTGACGGTAGAGCCGCACACGCGCCGGCCGCTCGCCCTGGATTTTGTACTCGACCCAGATGAAGAAATCGGTCCACAGGGTCTGAAAGCAGAAGTAGCCGCAAAACGCCCGCCCCACCAGACCCGTGACGAAGAACAGCAGAATCGCAGCGATGAACAGCAACAGTGCCAGCCAGATGACATTCTGCGGATAGACCGTCAACCCGAAAATCAGGAAGCGGCGCGCCGGAAGATCGAACAACACCGCCTGCGCCGGGGCGTCCAGGCGCGACCATGGCAACCACGGCAACAGGAAATAAATCGCGAAGGCCAGCGCCAGCACCGAGGTCTTGAAGCGACGGAAACGTCCCTTCACCGAACGGGTAAAGATCGGGATGCGTTTCTGGTAGAGCCCCAGCTGGTCTTCTAAGCCTGTTTGCATGGTGAGATCGATTGGATCGCCGGGAAGAAAAAACCCCCGTGAACGGGGGCTTTACTCATCCGTCAGCCGATGGCCTTATTGCCCGCCGCCCAGTTCATGAACGTAGACCGTCAAAACCTTGATCTGTTCAGGCGACAGTCGTCCGGCCCATGCCGGCATCACGCCTTTGTTGAGGCCGTTGGCGATGACGCCACGAATCGCGGCCACCTTGCCTTCAGCCGCATCTGCGATCGGCACGTTCGCCCACAGCCAGATGTTGTCGGTCAGGTTGGGCGCACCGATAACCTTGCGGCCCTTGGCGTCGGCGCCATGGCAGTAATAGCAAGCCGCGGTGTCGCTGTGGAACAGTGCATCGCCGGCGCTAGCCTTGGCAGCGTCGTGGTCGATGCCGGACAGCTTGGCGACGTAATTGGCCAGTTGGTCGATCTGCTCGCCCGAGAGCACTTCGCTGAACGTCGGCATATATCCGCGCCGGCCGCCCATCAGCGTTTCGTGGATCGTGTCGAACGAACCGCCATAGAGCCAATCGTCATCCGTCAGGTTAGGGAAGAAGCCGACCACCCCCTGACCACCAGATTGGTGGCAAGGCGCGCAGTTGTCGGCAAACAGCGCCTTGCCCGCCGACAGGATGAAGCCGTTCATTTCCGGATCCTTGGCAATCTGCTCGTAGGGCATCGCGGCAATCTTGTCGAAATAAGGCTTCTGCGCGGCAGCCGCCTGATTCAGATCTTCGAGCAGCAGGGCGCGGGTGTTCCAACTGTGCGTCTTGGTTTCGCCAGCGCTGTTGACGTAGGTGATGTCGGACACGCCGCCAATCCATCCTTTGCCGAACGGCCAGGAAGGATAGATGGTCCAGTACACGAGGGCGAAAATCACCGTCGCGTAGAACGTATACACCCACCACACCGGCAACGGATTGTTGTATTCCTGCAGGTCGCCGTCCCAGGCGTGGCCGGTGGTTTGCACAGTTTGGGATTGTAGTTTTTGCTCGCTCATTACTTGTCCTTCGTGTCGTCCTGGTCGCGTGGCTGGTCGTCGAGACCTAGTTTATCGTCAAGAAAAGGGATATCGCGGTACGACTCCAGTTTCACGCTCCGCTTCTTGCTACCGTAGACGTAGATCACGATGCCGATAAAGGTGACGAAAAAAATGATCAGGGCCAGAGGCTTGGTGTGTTCGGGTTTGGAAAACCACATCAACCATTCCATGTGCAAGCCTCGGCCCGTCTCGATCAGCGATTGTCGACGAATGCGTCGTCGTTGTACTTGCTGAAATCGACCATGGTGCCCAGTACCTGCAGGTAGGCCACCAGTGCGTCCATTTCGGAAATACCAGAGCGGTCGCCGTCGTAATTGCCGAAGTTGGCCTGCTCGACCAGGCTCTTCTGCGCATCGGAGATGTGCATTTGACGCGCGACGGTTTCACCGAATTGGGTCACGTTGGCGTCGTATTCGGCCTGCGTCAGCGAATACGGTACGCCCACCTTGCGCAGCGCCTTCATGCGCGCGGCAGCGTCGGAAATATCGAGTGGCGTCGACTGCAACCAGGGGTAGTTCGGCATCACCGACTCGGGCACCATCGAACGCGGCGCAACCAGATGCTGCACATGCCATTCGTTGGAATACTTGCCTCCTACGCGTGCCAAATCCGGGCCGGTGCGCTTGGAGCCCCACTGGAAGGGATGGTCGTACTGCGATTCCGCTGCCAGCGAGTAATGACCGTAACGCAGTTTTTCGTCGCGGAACGGGCGGATCATCTGCGAATGGCAGGTGTAGCAGCCTTCGCGGATGTAGATGTCGCGACCGCGCTGTTCCAGCGGGGTGTAGGGGCGCACACCGTCGACTTTTTCAATGGTCTTGTCGATGAAGAACAGCGGGGCGATTTCCACCAGGCCGCCAACGCTGATCGCCAGCATGGTCAACACGGCCATCAGGCCGATGTTGGTCTCAATCCATTCATGTTTGAAATTGAAATTCATTATCTAGATCCCTGAATCAGGCATGGGCCATCTTGGCAGCCAGCTTGGCGTCCAGCGCGGCATTCTCGCGCTTGCCCTGACGAATGGTCATGAACATGTTGACGGCCATCATCGCAGCACCGGTCAGGAAGAACATGCCGCCGATCGCGCGCATCGCGTAGAAGGGCATCATCGCGGCAACCGATTCGACGAACGAGTACTGCAGGTTGCCGAATTCGTCGAACGCGCGCCACATCAGGCCCTGGGTGATGCCGGAAATCCACATCGCCACGATGTACAGCACGATGCCGATGGTGGCCAGCCAGAAATGCCATTCGACCAGTTTCTGACTATAGATTTTGGTGTCCCACAGCTTGGGCATCATGTGATACAGCGAGCCGAAGGAAATCATCGCCACCCAGCCGAGCGCGCCCGAGTGCACGTGACCGACAGTCCAGTCGGTGTAGTGCGACAGCGCATTCACTTCCTTCAGCGACATCATCGGGCCTTCGAAGGTCGACATGCCGTAGAACGACAGCGCGACGATCATGAAACGCATCACTGGATCGGTGCGCATTTTGTCCCACGCACCCGACAGGGTCATGATGCCGTTGATCATGCCGCCCCATGAGGGCATCAAGAGCAGGATCGAGAAAGCGGCAGCGAGCGACGAAGTCCAGTCGGGCAGAGCGGTCCAGTGCAGATGGTGCGCGCCCACCCACATGTACATGAAGCCCAGCGCCCAGAAGTGGACGATCGACAGCCGGTAAGAGTAGATCGGACGGCCGGCCTGCTTGGGCACGAAGTAATACATCATGCCGAGGAAGGCCGCAGTCAGGAAGAAGCCCACCGCGTTGTGGCCATACCACCACTGCGTCATCGCATCCTGCACACCCGAGAACAGGCTGTAGGATTTCATCGAGAACAGGTTGATCGGCATCGCCAGGTTGTTGAAGGTATGCAGCAGGGCGGTCGCCAGAATGAAGGCAAGGTAGAACCAGTTGGCCACATAGATGTGCGGCTGCTTGCGGCGCATGATGGTGCCGACAAACAGGATCATGTAGGTCACCCAGACGACTTCGATCAGGATGTCGATCGGCCACTCCATTTCCGCGTATTCGCGCGACTGGGTGTAACCCAGCATGTAGCTGAAGTCTGCCAGCGCGATGGCCGCCATCCAGCCCCAGAAGGTGAAGCTGGCCATGCCGTCAGAGATCAGACGGGTCTGACAGGTACGCTGCACAACATAATAGGAGGTGGCAAACAGCGCCGAGCCACCAAAGCCGAAAATCACCGAAGTGGTATGGACGGGACGGAATCGTCCAAACGAAATGAAGGGATTGTCGAAGTTCAGAAACGGCCAGGCCAGTTCGGAAGCGATATACACGCCAACGAACATGCCGACCACCGCCCAGACAAGGGCCATGACGGCAAATTTCTTAACGACTTCAAAGTTGTACTGCTCCGCACCGGAATATGTGGTTACCGCCATGGACCGCTCCTGTTGTACCCAAAATAGCGCCTGTTGCCGCGCCTTAACAGCATATCGTTATATTAAAAAACTGCGGGATTATATGTCAGCGGGCTTGCGCCCCGCAAGCCCATACTCCGCTCAGGATGCCGCCAGCAGCATCCTGAGGTCGTGGGCGATAGCATCCGGACCACTGCCGTAGGGCATAAGCAGTCTCAAATGTCCCTTGGGATCATAGATATAGGTTCCGGCACTGTGGTCCATCAGGTAATCGTCAGCAGACTTGACCGATGTCTTTTGATAGACCACTTTGTATTCTTTCGCCAACAGCTTCAGCGTTCCGGGGTCGGTGTACATGCCGAGAAAGCTCGGGTCGAAGGCAGGCACAAACTGCTTGAGGATGTCCGGCGTGTCGCGCTGCGGATCCAGCGTCACAAATATGACCTGCACGCGCCCGGCTTCCTGCGCGCCCAACAACTTGAGCGCAGCGGCGAAGTCCGACAGCGTTGTGGGACACACATCCGGGCAATGCGTGTAGCCGAAGAAGATGGCCACAACCTTGCCCCTGAAATCCGCCAGTGTGCGGACCCGGCCATTGTGATCGGTCAGGCGAAAATCCCGTGCAAAGGCCGCTCCCGTGATGTCGGTCGCCTGAAACACGGGGGCTTGCGGGGCCGGCTGACACCCGGTCAACGCGAAAAGAGCGACGGCACAGACGGCAACCCAGCCGCTTGTCATGCTTTGATCTGCTCGAACAGTTGCCCCGGGATGTCCGCCAGTCGGTATTTTCCCGACTCGACGGCCTTCGCCAGCTTGTCGAGCGTGGTGTCCTGCAGAAGGTCGATGATTTTCTTCTTCACCGGAACCCAGCGAAAATGCAGCGGGCAGGCCGTTTCATCGCTGCATTTTTTCAGTCCCAGCAGGCAACTCTGGGTGAAGGTCGGTCCTTCGGTCAACAGCAGGATCTGCATCAGGGTGACCTTGTCGCCCCCCTCGCGCAAACAGAAACCACCGAGACGGCCACGAAAGGAAAACAGCAGGTTGCCCTTGGCCAGGCTTTGCAGGATCTTGGCCAGATAGGGTGCAGGCACCCCCAGTTTGGCGGCGATGTCCTTGTTCAGCACCGGCGTGGCATCTGGCTGGGTCGCCATGTAAATCAGCGCCTGGACGGCATACTGACTGGTGCGTGAGAGGATCATCCTGTACCCCATTGAGACAAACTGGGCACAATATAAAACAATCCTGTCCGAATATCCAGATAGACGATCAAATCCCCATAATAATCAAATGGGTAATGGGAAGTAATGATCGACCAGCATGATTGCAAACAACACGCTCAAATACCAGATGGAATAGCGAAAAGTTTGTTTTGCCAGCGCATCGCTGTATTCGCGATACAGCCGCCAGCCGTAGTGGATGAACCGGCCACCCAGCAAAACGGCGCCGATCAGGTATATCCATCCTCCCATGCCGGTACCGACCGGCAGCATGGTCACGGCAAACAGCAGCAGGGTGTAAAGCAGCACATGCAAACGGGTGTAGGCCTCGCCGTGCGTCACCGGCAGCATCGGCAAGCCGGCCCGGGCATACTCCTCCCGCCGGTAAAGGGCCAGCGCCCAGAAATGGGGGGGCGTCCAGGCAAAAATGATGAGGAACAGCAAAAGGGCATCGTGATGAATTTCGCCGGTCGCCGCCGCCCAGCCAAGCACGGGCGGCATGGCGCCGGAGGCGCCGCCGATGACGATGTTTTGGGGCGTGGCAGGCTTCAGCACGGCCGTATAGATCACCGCATAACCCACAAAGGTGGCCAGTGTGAGCCACATCGTGAGCGGATTGACGAACACGTTAAGCAGGTACAGACCGGCTCCACCAACCACGCCCGAGAACACCAGCGTCTGGGTACTCGTCAACTCCCCGCGCGGCAGCGGCCGCGCGCGCGTGCGCGCCATCACTGCATCGATTTTCTGTTCGATCAGGCAATTGAATGCGGCAGCCGCACCGGCCACCAAAGCGATGCCGAGCGTCCCTGCCCACAGCGCATTCCAGTCCGGCCAACCCGGCACGGCGAGAAACATGCCGATTACCGCCGTGAACACGATCAGGCTGACCACGCGCAACTTGCACAAGGCCAGAAACTGCTGGCAGCGACAGGCCGCGCCTTGGACCATCAATGATTCCATGCTCACCTCCTGCGCACCCGATAGTTCAGCAACACCAGGCTGGCCAGCAACAGCGCCGCGCCGGCATTGTGCGCCACCGCCACCGTCAGCGGCAGGCTGAACAGGACATTGCTGATGCCCAACGAAACCTGCAGCGCCAGCAACCCGCCCACGGCGAGGCCAATCCCCGCGTAACCCGGGGTGCGCAGCAGGCGCAGCACCAGCCAGCCCAGATAAAGAGTCACTATCAGGGCCATGGCCCGGTGAACCCAATGAATGGCGGTCAGTGCCGCCATCGGCAGCAGTTCACCGGTAGCGGTCTCGCCAAGCTCGCGGTGGAGCGTGAAGCCATGCTCAAAATCCATGGGCGGCATCCATGCGCCCTGGCATAACGGAAAATCGGTACACGCCAACGCCGCGTAATTGGTACTCACCCACCCCCCTAACGCGATCTGCACCACGACCAGCGCCAAGCCCAACCGCGCGCTGCCGCGCAGATGATCCGCCCGCGCATAGTAGACGTGCGTGGTTTGGCCGCGTTCGCGCAAGTGCAGCCACAACAACAGTGAGAGCGTGGCCATGCCGCCGAGCAGGTGTGCGCTGACGACCAGCGGTTTCAGCAACTGGGTCACCGTCCACATCCCGAGCAGCGCCTGAAACACGATCAAACCCAGCAATAGCAATGGCAAACCCGGGCCGCCGTTCGCTTCGCGCTGCCTGCGCCAGGCCAGCACGGCAATCGCCAGCACCAGCAGCCCCAGCGTGCCGGCAAAATAACGATGCACCATTTCCTTCCACGCTTTCGCATGCGACACCGGGCCGTCCGGACGTTCGGCCAGTTCGGCGTTGATGGCGTCGGCTGCAAGGTGCGGCGTCAGCTTGCCGTAACAACCGGGCCAGTCGGGGCACCCCAGTCCGGCGTCGGACAAGCGCACGTAAGCGCCCAGGCTCACTACCCCAAACGTCAGGATCAGCGCGACCAGAATAAGATTGCGATAGAACGTCATGGTCAACCTGTCTGGTTAGCCGATCTGGGAGGCTTTGAGCAGCAGCTTGAGGTCTTTCATCATGCGCTTGGCATCTGGCTCGGCGGGAAAACGCAGCATCAGATTGCCCAGCGGGTCGACCAGATAAATATGGCCATCCCTGTTCGGTGCCCCTGAAAACTGCGCCACAAAGCTTGTATCCGTTGGCCGCCACACCCGCAAGCCGGCATGCGCCTGCAACAGCGCCGCATCGGGCGCGCCGCGATCGGTCAACACCCAAAGACGTTCGATGCGCGATTGCGCCTTGCCCTGTGCAATCCGGATCTGTCGCATGAGATACAACTGCCGCGCGCAGGCTGCGTCGCAGTTCGATGCGCCAACATGCACCATCACCCATTTGCCGTGCAGCGCATCCAGATTGAAGGGCGCGCCATCGAGTGCAGTCCCTGCGATCTGCTGCAGGGGCGTGACCTTCAGCAGTTCCCCGTAGTTGGTGTGCCCCGCCGGCCGCCAGCCAAAGTAAGCCAGATAGGCGGCCACCACCGGCACCACGAACACACCCATCAACAACAAAAATTTACTGCGCGAAGTCAATTGCATACTCAAAATCATTCCAGCCGTCGGGTGCATCACACGTCACCACCACGATGACGTTTCACATTCATCACCAGCCATAACACTGCCAGCGTCGTCGCCAGACTGTACCACTGGAAGGCATAGCTGACATGCATGCCAACGCCGGCGTCGGGCCGCGGCCAGGCTCGCTGCAAGCCATCCGCCATCGGGCTGGTCTGTAACAGCAGCACGGGCTGCAACGACAGGCGGGTGTCCGCGGCGTAGCGTGCAAAGTCCAGGTTCTGCCAGACGCGCCCCTGCGGCACTGTCTGCGCCAGCTCGACATAGCGGCTGTACGGGTCAACCGCCATGCCCTCTAGCCCGATCTGCCCACGCGGCGTCGGCGGATGTGGAACCTGCTCGCGCGTGGGGCCTGCCGCCACCCAGCCGCGATTGACCAATATGGCAAGCGGACTGCCGTCTATCCTGAGCGGCGTCAGCACGTGGTAGCCCGCGACGCCGTCAACGACCCGGTTGTCGAGCAGGATGGTGTGCGCATCGTCGAACACGCCCCGCACTTCCAGCTTGCGGTAGAGCACGCTGCCGCGATCCAGCAACGTGACGCCGACATGAATGGAGGCCTCGCGCTCGGCCGCATCGTAGCGCGCCTGCAGCGCCCGTTTGGTCTCGGCCCGTTCGCTCTGCCAGTTGCCAAGCCACAGCGTCAGCAGGAAGAAAAACAGCGCTGCCAGCGTCGGCCATAGCGTGGGTGCAAACTGCCACGCCCCGATCCGCAGCTTCAGCAAGTGCATGGGATTCGCAATCCGGTTAGACTGGAATTTTGCCGAGCGACCCGTTCCATGCGCATCATTGCCCTGCTCTTCATCGTCTTCATCCTGGCCAGCCTCGCCAGCGCCCTTTACTATCTCATCAAGGACAAGGGCCAATCCGACCGCACCGTCAAAATGCTCACTATACGGGTCGCGCTCTCGCTCACCCTGTTCATCATGCTGATGGCGGGGTATTACTTCGGTATTGTTCCGCAAAGCGGTTTGCGCTGACACAGCGCCAATAAAAAGCCGCACGTCAGGCGGCTTTTTATTCAGTTCAACGCCGCACCCTGCGCGGCTTTCGGTCTACTTAGATCATCCAGTACACCAGGATGAACAGCATCACCCACACCACGTCGACGAAGTGCCAGTACCACGACACCGCCTCGAACGCGAAGTGGTGATCGGCGGTGAAATGCCCGGCGATCGAACGCAGCAACATCACGATCAACATCGTCGTTCCCACCAGCACGTGAAATCCGTGGAAGCCGGTCAGCATGAAGAAGGTCGCGCCATAGACGCCCGCGCCCAAGGTCAGTCCCATTTCCTGATAGGCATGATGGTATTCGTAAGCTTGCAGGCCAAGGAAGACCACGCCCAGCGCCACCGTCATCGCCAAGCCGAGGATCAACTGGCTACGCTTGCTCTTCTTCAGCCCCCAGTGCGCCCAGGTCACCGTCACACCCGAAGTCAGCAGCAACAGGGTGTTGATGGCAGGAATGCCCCAGGCACCCATCGGCGTGAACTGGACGCTGTCCTTGAGACCCGGACCCGCAGTCGGCCAGGCGGCCTGGAAGTTCGGCCACAATTGCTGCATGGTGTCACCTTCGCCGAGCCAGGGCACCGACAACACCCGGGTATAAAACAGCGCGCCGAAGAAGGCGGCGAAAAACATCACCTCGGAAAAGATGAACCAGCTCATCGACCAACGGAACGAGGCATCGACCTGCTTGTTGTAGCGGCCCGCCTCGCTGTCCCGAATCACCTCGCTGAACCAGCCGAACATCATGTAGAACAGGATCGCAAAACCCGCGAGCAGAATCCAGCCGCCGTTGTCGACCTCGCGCATGGTCATGGCGCCGCCCACCGCCATCAGCAGGAGCGCGACCGACCCGATGATCGGCCAGAGCGACGGTTGCGGCAGGTAATATTTATCGGTTTGCGCCAGGCTCATGTCTTCCCCCTTTTTCTCGTCTATCGATCGTTCACTTCACGAACTGGCTCAATTCAAAAAATGCATAGCCAGATACACCACCAGCAACATCGTCAACACGAACGCCACACCACCGATCAGTCCGGCGATGATGATCTGCACCGGCGTCAGGCTTTGCGCGTCTGCATCGTAGTCGCGCCGCTTGCGTACGCCAAAAAAACTCCAGAACACAGCCAGCACGGCCTTGAGATTGCCTCCCTCAGCCATCCGCCGCCACCTTACGCAGCCCGGTCGTCTGTGCCTTCACGCCTGTATCGAAGAAGGTGTACGACAGGGTCACGGTTTGAACATCCTTGTCCATTCCCGGATCCAGCACGAACAATACTGGCATGCGGCGGCGCTCGCCCGCGGCCAGCGTCTGGGGCGTGAAACAGAAGCACTCGATTTTCTTGAAAAACGCCGCCGCGCGCGCCGGGCCGTAACTCGGCACCGCCTGTCCGATGATGGACGCATCGCTGGTGTTGGTTACTTCGTACTCAACCTGCACCAGCTGGCCAGGATGCACCTTCATGCTGCGCACTTCGGGCTTGAAACGCCACGGCAGGGCTTCGTTGATATTGGCGTCGAATTCCAGTGTGACCCAGCGGCTGGTATCCACTTGAGTGTTTTTCACCAGGCTTTGTTCGTCGCCGGAGTTGATGCCGGTGACCTCGCAAATCTTGTAATAGAACGGCACCAGGGCAAAGCCGAAGCCGAACATGCCGAGTGTCACCACAATCAGCTTGGACAGCGTCTTGGCATTGCCTGCGGCCATGCTCTATTTCAACCCCGAGCACAAGGTGAACAGAAACAGCCCCAAGGCGAAAGCGGCCAGGATGGCTGCCGTGCGGTATTTGGCATTCGGTTTGCCCGTCATGTCAGCCAAACCTCCGCTCATTTCACCACCGGCGCAGTTTCAAAGGTGTGATAAGGCGCGGGCGACGGCACCGTCCATTCCAGACCCTCCGCACCTTCCCAAACCTTGGTCGTCGCCTTGACACCGCCGCGAATCGCTTTCAGCACCACAGCCAGGAAAATCAGCTGGCTGAAACCGAAGATGAAGGCACCGTAGGTTGCAATCTGGTTGAACTCCGTAAATTGCAGCGCATAGTCCGGGATGCGCCGCGGCATCCCGGCAAGGCCAAGAAAATGCATCGGGAAGAACAGGATATTCATGCCGATCACCGACAGCCAGAAGTGCCATTTACCCATGGTTTCGTCATACATGTGTCCAGTCCACTTCGGTAGCCAGTAGTAGATGCCGGCGAAGATCGAGAACAGCGCGCCGGACACCAGCACGTAATGGAAATGCGCCACCACGTAATATGTGTCGTGCAGTTGGATGTCGACCGGCGCGATCGCCAGCACCAGTCCTGAGAAACCACCGATGGTGAACAGACAGACGAAGGCGATGGCGAATAGCATTGGCGTCTCGAAAGTCATCGAGCCTTTCCACATCGTGGCCACCCAGTTGAACACCTTCACGCCGGTCGGCACGGCAATCAACATGGTCGAGAACATGAAGAACAGCTGCGCGGCGGCGGGCATGCCGACAGAGAACATGTGGTGCGCCCAGACGATGAACGACAGGATCGCAATCGACGCCGTGGCATACACCATCGATGCGTAGCCGAACAGCGGCTTGCGCGCAAAGGTCGGAATGATGCTGGACACGATGCCGAACGCCGGCAGAATCAGGATGTAGACCTCGGGGTGCGCGAAGAACCAGAAGATATGCTGGAACATCACCGGATCGCCGCCGCCCGCCGCGTTGAAGAAATGGGTACCGAAGTTGCGGTCGGTCAGCAGCATGGTCACCGCGCCCGCCAGCACCGGCATGGTGGCGATCAGCAGGTAGGCGGTGATCAGCCAGGTCCAGCAGAACAGCGGCATCTTCATCAGCGTGAGGCCGGGCGCGCGCATGTTGAGGATGGTGGTGATGATGTTGATCGAGCCCATGATCGACGACAGGCCCATGATATGGACAGCCAGAATCGTCAGGTCGTAGGAAATGCCGCCCTGGATGAACAGCGGCGGATACATCGTCCAGCCGCCCGCGACCGCGCCACCCGGCAGCAAGAACGACCCCATCAGCAGGATGCCTGCCACCGGCAGAATCCAGAATGCCCAGTTATTCATGCGCGGGAACGCCATGTCAGGCGCACCGAGCATCAACGGCACCTGCCAGTTCGCGAAGCCCGAGAATGCCGGCATGATGACACCGAAGATCATGATCAGACCATGCATGGTGGTGAGCTGGTTGAAGAAATCCGGATTGGTGAGCTGCAAACCTGGCTGAAACAATTCAGCGCGAATCAGCAGCGCTATCGAGCCTGCCGTGAACAGCATGATCAGCGCGAAGATCAGGTACAGCGAGCCGATGTCCTTGTGGTTGGTGGTGGTCAACCAGCGCATGATCCCGGTCGGGGGCGCGTGATGTCCATGATCGTCGTGGCCGTGGGCGTGTGCTGCATCAGACATGTTCAAGCTCTCCTTTCGGTGATTCATTGCGCGGCGGGAGCAGCGGCTTCCGCGCCCCCGCGTGCTGCGGCGATCTGCGCCGGCTGGGCTGCGTCGCCCATCTTGTTGTCCCAGGCATTGCGCTGGTAGGTCACGACGGCGGCAATGTCGGCGTCAGACAGCTGGCCACCGAACGCAGCCATCGCTGTACCGGGCTTGCCATTCAATACAGTATTGATATGCACGTCGATCGGACCGGTGGCGACCTTCGAGCCGCTTATCGCCGGGAACGCACCCGGCAATCCCATGCCGTTCGCCTGATGGCAGGCTGCGCAGTTCGCAGCGTAGACCTTCTCGCCGCGCGCGATCAGTTCGGCTGCATCGAAGGTTTTGCTGTTGTCGGCGGAAGCGGTTTCGGCGGCGCCTTTCTTGCTGGCCACCCAGGCCTTGTAGTCTTCTTCGGAGACGACGTTCACCACAATGGGCATGAAGCCGTGGTCCTTGCCGCACAGTTCGACGCACTGGCCGCGATAGGTGCCGATCTTGTCGGCCTTGAACCAGCTGTCGCGGATGAATCCGGGAATCGCATCCTGCTTGGCGCTTAGCGCAGGCACCCACCAGGAGTGAATCACGTCGTTGGCCGTGATCAACAGGCGCACGCGCTTGCCGACCGGGACCACCATCGGTTCGTCGACTTCGAGCAAATAGTGCTCGCCTTTTTTGGCATTGCCCACAATCTGGTCACGCGGTGTTGAGAGATTGCTGTAGAAGCTCACGCCATCGTTGAGATAGTCGTAGCCCCACTTCCACTGATAGCCGGTGATCTTGATGGTCATGTCGGGGTTGGTCGTGTCCTTCATGTCGATCACCACCTTGGCTGCCGGATAGGCCATGCCCATCAGGATCACGAAGGGGATCACCGTCCAGATCACCTCGACCGTGGTGTTTTCATGGAAATGCGCGGCCTGATGACCGACTGACTTGCGGTGCTTGAACAGCGAATAGAACATCGCGCCGAATACCACGACGAAAATGCCCAGGCACACCAGCATGATGAGGTTGTGTAACTGGAACACATCCTGCGCCACCTGGCTTGCCGGTACTTGCAGGTTGTACCCATATTCCGCCAATGCTGGCGTACTGATGGCCCACGCCACTCCCATCATCCCTGTTCGTTGCAACATATTCTTCATTGCGCTCCCCGTCCTCTCATCCTCGTTACCAGCTTATCTTGATGGTCGTGCTGCGGTCATTCCTGCAACTTGCTGCGCAATGTGGCGGCCAGCTGCAGGCGCGCCTCGTCGCTCAGATAATGCCCAACTTCAGTTTTGCGGCCGTGCGACCTCACGCTCAGGTGGCAATTCCTGCCGGGCGTTGCGCAGTCGCACATCACGCATACCCAGTGGCGATTCATTTCGCGGCGCCCTCTCCGTTTGCCGTCACACCATTCAACTATTACTTTGTCGCCATCGATCAAGAGGGTTTCGTAATCACCCTTGCGACTGCGCATTGCGTCCAGCGCCCAAGCCAGCAGCCCGATTTCCAATCCTGCGAATGGCAGGATCAGCCAGTAGCCCAGTGCCGCAAAACCGATCGCCACACCAAAACACACCAAGACCAGCCCCCAGAAAACCAGGCGCTCCTGATCACGCGTCAGCGAACAGAGGGGTTGCGAATGAAACACAAATCCGTCTGCCGGCCCGCATGCAACACTGTCCATATCCACCTGTTCCATATATCGGGAGAGGAAAACCGTGTGCGTCAATCTGTCGCAGACAGTACCACGATGGCGAGCGCACAAACAAGCGGTACGCGACAACTAAGTTATTGATTTAACGATTTAATATCGGTAATACCGACTATTCTAAGATGCTAATTCTCTGGGCAGGGTCAGCCATTCGAGTGTCTGACCGAGAGATCGCGGAGGAAGGAAAGGCTGAATACCCAGACACGGCCCGGGCAGGCGCGCGCGCAACGCGGCAACATTTTCGGTTTGATGCGCCATGGCCGGATCGATGTGATTGGCGACCCAGCCGGCCCAGGGCAAGCGCCGGTTGGCAATTGACTCAGCCGCGAGCAAGGCATGACTGAGGCAGCCTAGGCGCAGTCCCACGACCAGCACAATGGGCAGACCCAGCGCCCGAGCCAGATCCGCCATGTCCTCGTGCTCGTTCAGCGGCACCCGCCAGCCGCCTGCGCCCTCGACCACCACCACATCGGCCACGGCTGCGAGCCGCGAATACGCTTCGGCAATGAGGGACAACTCGATCCGCACGCCCGCCTGCGCCGCAGCGATGTGAGGCGCAACCGGCTCGGCAAAAGCAAACGGATTGACGTCGTTCACATCCACTTTCACGTTGGCCGCCTCTAGCAGCGCCGTCACATCCTCGTTCAGTTCGCCCGACGCGTTGCCCGCCGACACCGGCTTCATCGCCGCCACGCGCAGGCCCTGCGCACGCAACCCGTGGATCAGCGCCACGGCCA
>JBGSZD010000241.1:0-6578 GCA_041750575.1 Thiobacillus sp.
TCCAGGTTCATCAAACCCGGAAGCATCGCAAATGTGCAAATTGAAATTCAAATCGTGGACACCCATGAATCGCTCAAAACCCGCATCGATAGTGGCTTCACAGCCTGTGCGGCTCAATTTAACCGGACACTACTGATTTTCTCCATTCAGGTCCTGTTCGGCATGCTCGGCTTCGTCATCATGAAGCGGCTGAACTACTTCCGTGAATTCGTCCACGGCGACAAGTGTCATGCCACCACCTTCGCTCTCGTGTGCCCGGGCGTGGCTTTCCCGGTATTCGGTCTGTTCGTCGTCAAGTTCGGCCTGCTGGGCAATGGCCTGATCATGATGTGGACGCCAGAGATGTATCTGTTCCTGCTGCCTTTCCTGCTGGTCCAGCTCAAGACCCTGCAGATACTGATCAAATTGGTGCGCCGTCTGCAGTTCACCGCCAGCCCGGCGCCGTCGGAAGCACACATGCCCAGGCTGCAAGGCACCTGACATTGATCCAGACGGGGGGCACGCGCCCTCCGACAAGGCGTTGCGGCATCGCCCTTTCCATGCCGCTTTTCAACTCTAGGAGACTGAAATGAAACGTATCGCGATGATTTGCCTGATGCTGATGTCCGGTGCCGCCTGCGCCGCCGCCCCGCTCACCGCCGACCAGATCAAAACTCTGATCGGCGGCAACTCGGCTGCCGGCTTTGCCGACGCCCTGGGCAAGAACTACACCGCCCACTACGCCCCGGATGGCAAACTCACCCAAGTACTGGAAAACAATAAGCGTCGCCAGGGCACCTGGAAGATCTCCGATGACGGCCACTTCTGCACCCAGTTCCCCACCGAGTCCGAACGTTGCACCAGAGTGGTTCCGTCGGGAAATGGCGAATACCAGCGGGTTAAGGATGACGGCATGGTCACCAACACCTTCAAGAAGTTCTACAAGGGCAACGCTTACAAGTATTGATCCCGCCTGTATTGCTGCGGGTTAGCGGACAGCCGGTTTGCGCGACGGCTGTCCGCGACGTTTTCCTAAAGCGTAATCACCTGCCCCTGCTGCAAGGCAGTCAAATTCCAGTCCGGTGCGGCCAAGCGCAGTTCTTCCATGATGGCTGTTTCGTTGCCCGGTTTCAGGTGGGTGATCCAAACTTCAGGGCCTACCGTTAATCGCTGCAATTCTGCCGCCAGCGAATCCGGCCAGTGATGCTTGGACGCCCGGGCGATCTCGACAAGTTCGTTCTCGAACGAGGTTTCGATAATGAGGTGGCGCAAATCCGGGATGGCGTTGAGCGCCGCCACGAAGGCTTCGCTGCTTGTCGTATCGCCGCTGAACACGAGGCTGCCCGCCGGCGTCGCCACCCGCATGCCGCATGCCGGCACGGCGTGATTGACCGGCAACGGGGTAAACGTCCGCCCCCCCACCACAAGACTATCGCCCATCGGCAGCGGTTCGAAACGCACCCACGGCGCTTCCGCACTGGGAATTTCACGGAAATCCGGCCACAAGCGCCAGTTGAATAAATCCGCGGCCAGGATATCCAGCACCTCGGGCAGCGCATGCACGACGAGCGGAGTTGAGCGTTTTTCGCCTACGGCGTCGAGCAAGAGCGGCAAGCCGAGCACATGGTCGAGATGCGAGTGGGTGATGAAGACGTGGTTGATCGCCAGCAGTGCGTCGAGGCTCAGTGTCGTGATGCCGGTGCCAGCGTCGATCAGGATATCGTCGTCGACCTTGAGGCAAGTGGTGTGCCGTCCGCTACCGATACCGCCGCTGCAACCGAGGATGGTGAGTTTCATCGCTGTTTTATTTTTCGTGGCTACTTGGTTGTATAGACGAACACGCCGTCCCAGTCAGCCGGAGGCGGCTCGGCACGGAAATGCGCGATGCGTTCGAGATAGATATCGTAGAGCTTGCGTGGCGCACGCGCGTTGAGGGCACGGAGCGCCGATTCGGCGGCATCCCAGTCCTGCGCCTGGTAGCGTGCGAACGCGGCCTCGAAGTCGGCAGCGTCCTGCCGCACGGTCTCGGCGAGTTCGGCCTTCGCGCCCAGCGGCTCGTAAATGGCGACCGGCAATTCCTTTCCCTTCACGCGCACTTCATCGACTTTCATGAAAGCGTGTTCGGGATCGGCCTCAACCGTGGGCTGGGTGGCGAGAATACCGACGCCATACTGCTTGGTGATGCCCTCAAGGCGCGAACCCAGGTTCACCGCATCGCCCATCACCGTGTAGGACATGCGGAATTCCGAACCCATGTTGCCGACGCTCATGCGGCCCGTGTTGACGCCGACGCCGATCTTCACTTCGGGCCAGTTGCGTGCGGCAAATTCCTGATTCAGTTGCGGCAGCGCAGCCTGCATGTCGAGCGCGGTCTGCACCGCGCGGACGGCGTGATCGGCCAAATCCACCGGCGCATTCCAGAAGGCCATGATGGCGTCGCCGATGTACTTGTCGATGGTGCCGCGGCGCTGCTGAACGATGCGCGTCATTGTGGACAGATAAGCATTGAGCACTTCAGCGAGTTCGGCGGGCGGCAACTTTTCCGAGAAGTCGGTGAAGCCGCGGATGTCGGAGAACAGCACGCTCATGTCGCGCGACTGCCCTTCCATCGTGTAATGCGCCGGGTCCTGGCTCATCTCGGCGGCGAGTTCAGGCGGTACGTACTGGCCGAACAGTTTGGTCATCTGCCGCTTGCTGCGTGTTTCGGCGAAGAATCCATAGGCGGTATTTAGCGCATACAGGCCAAACAGCGTCAGCATAGGTGCTGCCATTGGCACCACCCAGAAACGCGACCAGGCAACGGCATAGGCGGCAAGAAGTCCACCCAGCAGCGCCAGCGTCGCGACCAACCCAAACAGCGGCCCGAAGCGCAACAGCAGAACCGTCAACAATGCGCCCAGCAGCAGGACAGTTAGCAGCAGGACATCGTCCGCCCACGGCGGCGTGCTGCGGGCAGTGCCGTCGAGCATGCCGGCAATCAGATGGGCATGGATTTCGACACCGGGGAACGCATTGGAGAACGGCGTCACCCGCAAATCGGCGAGACCGGGCGCAGTGGAGCCGACCAGCACGATGCGGTTTTCCAGTTGCGCGATCGGCGCCTTGCCCGCCAGCACCTGGGCTGCCGACAGGTAGGGAAACGGCGAGCCGGCACGATAAGGCACATGCACAGTGCCGTCAGCGGAGAGCGGCACACGTATGCCGCCCACCTCCAACCACGGCGCGGGGTATTGGCGTCCCAACAGGCTACTTTGTTCGACGCCTGCTGTCGCGGGATCGCCGCCAAACGCGACCCGTAGCGTGGAAGCCGACAGCGCAAGGTAGTAGCCCGCGCCGAACGGCGTGACCAGACTCATCTGCCGCGCGGTGCCATCGGCGTCGGCACGCATGTTGAAAAAGCCGGCACCCTGCGCGGCGTGCTGAAATGCCGCCAGATTCGCGCCATAGCCAGTGGGCGGCGGCAAGCCTGGCTGCAACGGGCTGAACGTCTCCGATGACAGGGATGGCGGCGGCAACACGCCGGTTTTGGCGTCTCCATAGCCTGCGGGGATAAAGTAATAACCCAAGGAAACAGGGCGCTCGGCAAGCGCCTGGGCGAAGCGCGCATCGTAATCGAGGCGCGGCGTGAGTTGTTTGAGTGCGTTCTGGAAGTCACGGCTGTCGGCCAGATCGCTTAGCGCCAGTTGCTGTAGTGTATCGAGTCCCGAACTCTTGTCCGGCTCGGCAAACACCACGTCGAAACCCACCGCCGCTACGCCGTAGTGATCGAACAGCTGTCCGACCAGCGCGGTCATTTTGTCGCGGTTCCATGGCCAGCGGCCAACGCTCTTCAGACTGGCTTCATCGATGTCGAGAATGGCAACGCGGTCGTCGACCCCGGACGGCGCGGTGCGCTTCAGCCAGGTGTCATACAGCCAGGCTTCGGCGCGCTGCATGGGCGCGATGGACACCACGCCCGCAACGTGTGCCGCGATCAGCAGGACAAACAGCGCAGACAGGCCCGCCTGCGCCAGACTGAACGACGCGCGCTTCACCGAATGCGGTAAAACCGGTCAGCCAGATCCTTGCCACGCACGCCATCGAGGCGCCCGTCCACCGCTTCCCCCAGCTTGGCCAGACGGTCGGCCGGATGCGGATGGGTTTTGTAGAGCAGGCTGGTGCGGCTGTCCTTGGCAGGCAATCCGGCCAGATCCTGCAGCACAGTGGGCAATCCCCAGGGATCGTAGCCGGCGCGCGCTGCGAATACCATGCCGACGCGGTCAGCTTCGAATTCGGCATTCTTGTCGAGTCCGCGCGCCATGATTTCTGCGCCGTTGCCGATCAGGTTCTGCACCACCTGATCGCTGTCCTTCGCCTTGCTGCTGGCCGCCTGCCCCAGCGCGCCGATGAGGCTGGATTGCTTGAGCACCTTGAGGTGATGCTTCTTGGTGACGTGGGCGATTTCATGACCCAGCACACCCGCCAGTTCGGCTTCGTTATTCAGACGCCGATACAAGCCCTTGGTCACGAAGATGTACCCACCAGGCGAGGCGAAGGCATTGATGTCATCGGAGTCCACCACGCCGAATCGCCAGCTGACGTCGTTGCGCCCGCTTTGCTGCGCCACCCAGTTGCCGACCAAATTGACGTAGCGCTGCAGGTTATCGTCGCGCACCAGCGGCACCGCGCCCAGCAAATTGCCCGCGATCTGCCGGACGATGCGGTTTTCCTCCTCGATCGTGTATTCGCCGAACAGTGCAAACCCCAATTGCCTGGCATCGATTTTCTGTTTGGCCGGAGGCGGCGTCGCCGCAGCGCTCTGCGCGTTGGCAGGCGGCGGGTTCGTCGTGGTCTGCGCGGGCGGTGCAGGCTGGGCAGGCGCCGGTTGCGCGGGCGCCGGCTGGTTTTTCTTGTCCTTGTTCAATTCCTGGTTGAGGCGCTCTTCCAGCAACTTGCCCAGATCGAACCCGCTGGCCACGCCGTTGAAAGCCAGCAGCGAAATGGCCAATACCATCAGTTTCGTTTTCATCAATTGTTCTCCCAGGGCGAGGATGTTTGCGCAGGTTTGGGCTCGGGCAAGGCCGGTACGTTGACCGCGGCCAAGCCGGACTGGCCGGCAAAACTCCTGGCCTGCGTGGTGGTCACGCTCAGCGCATCCAGCCGCGTCAACTCTTCCGCATTGTATTTGGCCTGTTTCAGGTCTTCGTCGTTGAGTCCACGCAAGCCTGCCACGGCAACCACCTTGCTGGGATCGGACTTGGTAGTGGCCGCACCGACCACATCGCCAATCCCCGCGCCGCCTAGTCCGCCCGCTCCCGCGCGCACCGACAACAGCCGGATCCAGCCGGTGGATTTGCCCGCGGTGACACGCAGCCAGCCGCCCTGCTTGGCAAGGATGTTGACGCTGGCACCTTTGGTCGCGCCGCCCGCCACGTTGGAGGTTGCGCTGGGCTGGCTGTAGAGTTTTTCATCGCGCAAGACCGTGCCGGGCGCGGCCAGCGCTGAGGCTGTCGCGGCACTCAGCATCAGTGCGGCGGCGGGAATCAGGAATCGTTTCATCGTAGGTCATCTCCATTTGAAGCAAAACTGTATGGCCTGCCTTCCAATGGCGCAAGCACCATCGATGGCGTTAAGATGCCGCGATGAATTTTCTCGCGGCTTCCATCGAATCGCTTGGCGCCAAACTTGTCGGCTGGTTTACCGTGGGCTATGGCATGTTCGCCTTTCTGGCCCGCGCCATTCTCTTGCTGCTGGACCGCACCACCTGGAACCGCGCCACCTTCGACGTGGTAATCAAGCAGGTGTACTTCACCGCGGTACAGATTCTGCATGTTTTCCTGGGCTACGCACTGGTCATTTCGTGGCTGATCATCACCATCATTCTGTCCACCGCGCGCGATTTCGGCCTCACTGAATTTGCCAGCGAGATGACCATCCGCGTGCTGGTGCTGGAACTGCTGCCCTTCCTGACTGCCCTGTTCATTGCCCTGCGCTCAGGCAGCGCCATCAACACCGAAGTCGCGCTGATGCAGGTCAACAATGAATTGGATGCCCTGGCGCATTGCAAGGTTCCGCCCATGCAGTTCGAATTCCTGCCGCGTCTGATCGGCGGGGTGATATCGGTCGTCGCCCTCGCCGGACTGGCCGGACTGCTTGCCCTCTTGCTCGCCTATCTGTCGATTTACGGCCTGACCATGGCGGGCTTCGACCCTTTCACCCACACCATCGCAAAAATTTTCGATTTCAAGATCGTAGCCGGACTCGTCGTCAAATGCGCCCTGTTCGGGTTGGCAGTGACACTGATTCCGGTGACCGCCGGGCTGGAAACGCCGAAAAAACTCTTCATGGTGCCGGTCTCGGTACTGCGCGGCATGATGCGGGTGTTCTTCGCCATTGTGGCAATCGAGGTGGTGTCATTAGCGCTCAAATACATCTGACCCTGTTCGCCGACCGCGATGCGCTGATGGCTGCGGTCGCCGCCCTGCCCGACGACGTGGCGCGCGTCGCGCTCGATCTTCCGCTGCGGGCCAACCTGTCGGCGCTCGACAACATCGCGCTGATTCCTCTTTATCAGCGCCATTACGGCGTATCCGAATCGACCCAACAGGCGCTGGACATAC
>JBGSZD010000242.1:0-1820 GCA_041750575.1 Thiobacillus sp.
ATAGCGGCCGTCGGTCAGCACGACACCGGCGGGGCCGTCCCACGGCTCCATGTGCATCGAGTTGTATTCGTAGAACGCGCGGATGTCGGCGTCCATCGACTCGACGTTCTGCCACGCCGGAGGAATCACCAGGCGCAGCGCACGGAACAGCCCCGCGCCGCCCATCACCAGGCCTTCGACCATGTTGTCGAGGCTCATCGAATCCGAGCCCTTGGTGCCGACGATGGGACGGATGTCGTCCATGTTCGGGATCAGCGGCGTCGCGAATTTCTGCTCGCGCGCGCGGCTCCAGTTGCGGTTGCCTTGCACCGTGTTGATCTCGCCGTTGTGCGCCAGATAGCGGAACGGCTGCGCCAGCCGCCACTGCGGCCAGGTGTTGGTCGAGAAGCGCTGGTGGAACACCGCCAGACTCGACGCGAAGCGCGCGTCGTTCAGATCCGGGTAGAACACCGTCAGGTTCTCCGGCATCACCAGCCCTTTGTAACTGATGACGCGGCACGACAACGTCGGCAGATAGAACACCGGGTCGGTCGCTTCCAGCGACTTCTCGGCGCGGCGGCGCGCGATATAGAGCTTGCGCTCGAAATCGTCCTCGCCCATGCCCGCGGGTGCGTTCACGAACACCTGCTCGATGTGCGGCAGCGATTCCAGCGCCGAGGCGCCGCACACTTTCGGGTCGGTCGGCACCAGACGGAAGCCGGCGACGGCGAGGCCCTGGCCTTCCAGCTCGGTTTTCAGCGTGGCACGGGCGTGTGCTTGGGGCGCAGTGTCACGCGACAGGAACACCAAGCCGGCCGCGTATAAATCGCCCAGCTTGAAACCGGCGTCCAGAGCCACCGCGCGCAGGAAGGCATCCGGTTTCTTGAACAACAGGCCGCAGCCGTCGCCCGACAGGCCGTCGGCGGCGATCGCGCCGCGATGCGTCATGCACGCCAGCGAGCCGATCGCGTTCTGCACCAGCGTATGGCTGGGCTGATTGTCGATCTGCGCAATCAGGCCGAAGCCGCAGCTATCCTGTTCGAAATCGGGCGAATACAGCGTCCCGTCCAGCCAGCGTTGTCGTTCCATGTTTCCGTGAGCCCAGATAGCAGCGGCCTGCCCATGGGGCAAGCCGCAAAAAATGTAAGCGAAAAGTACGGCATTTTAATCCCTCGCGCCGCGTGCGGCAATGACCGCGCCCGCCAAGGCCTTGCCGCGTCAAGGGTTTCCGCGCGAGTCGGGCTTAAGGGTGGGAGTGGTATGGCCCGCGAAAATTCCGGTGGCCCGAAGATGCCCAATCCCGACGCATCCAGCTCGGCCCATGTGCCGGCTGCCCAATTCGGTATGCGTAACGGCTTGTGGGGTAGGCTTGCGCCATGACCGACACGCACATGCCGTCATCGCGAGCCTGCGATGAAGACCCGGAGCCGCCAGAAATCGACGTGGTGATCGAAGTGCCGCGCGGCAGCTTCCTGAAACGCGGCTCCAGCGGCCGCATCGATTTCATCTCGCCCTTGCCGTGCCCGTTCAACTACGGCGCGGTCCCGAATTATCTGGGACTCGAAGGCGACCTGCTGGATGCACTGGTGCTCGGGCCGCGCCTGCCCTACGGCACCCGGATACGGGTCAGGGCGTGGGGCGCAGTCACGCTGATCGACCGCGGCATGGCGGACGACAAGCTGGTTTGCAGCGCCTACCCGCCGACCCCGGTAGAGAAAAGGTTCGTGCTGCGATTTTTCCGCTTCTACGCCAAGTGCAAGGGCGTGCTGAATTTTGTGCGCGGCCGCCCCGGGCGCAACGCGTGCGAAGGTTGGCGCACCGCCGCGCAGGCCATTGCCCGG
>JBGSZD010000243.1:0-7338 GCA_041750575.1 Thiobacillus sp.
GAGCAGAAACCCGGCGATCACCGCGCCGGCAAAACCAAACAGCATTTCGTGCGCGTGCCAGAGCGTGGCCGGGTACGCCGGCGGCGGCGCGTAATGGCCGCCCAGCCCCAGCAGCCATAGCGCCATCAGCAGCACCGCGTACATGCCCGCGCCGAGAAAGAACGGACGGAAGCCGAGGCCAAACGGCGCCCACCCCAAGGCGCGGGGCGGCGCCGGTTGCTCGATGCTGAACAGCGTCACGAGGCAATCACGACACGTGCAGCGCGTCGCTCACACATTGTTCAGCAGATAGAGCAGGCCGAAGTGCACCACGGCAAAAATCACAACGATGTACGCGACGGCGACGTTCTCGCTTTTTTCGAAAAGTTGTTGCAGTTTCATGAGTACGCTCCGGCAGGACAGGGGATGAGCGCATTTTGCGCGGCGCACGCAATGCCAGCCTTGATGCGGGTCAAGCGCCAAAAAATGAGGGCTGGAATTCGCTGCGGGAAAGGTCGGGCTCGACCTCGAAGCCGGCCAGAGGTTTCAGCTGAAGTGTGTTTCCATGAGGCTGCTTCCGACCCTGAAGAGACGGTCGGGACTTGCTCACCGAAAGACCGTTGATGCAGAGAAAGCGGCCTATTCAAAATCCCATCTCAGACTTCTCTCCGATAATTGAGTGTCTTGAACAGGTGCATAATCCATCAGCCACCGGTCCCCTTTTGCATAACGTAATAAAGAGACAGCCGGACCAACATCTATATATGAATCAATCCAATGGACCATGGAAATGCCTGTCTCTTTATTAAAAAACGTCCGGACCCACGGGTCTCTCTATTAACTGTTAGGCGTCACACGAGCCATGGCCGACATTCTCCAGAGCGCCAAATACAGTGTCACACACGCGCGACGTCATATGGCAACACTGGACGCCGAATTGCGCGCGTTCTTCGACGCGGGGCCATATCGCCAAGTCATCGAGTTCGATCCCAGCGGACCGACGGATATCCATAAGCTGAAGCTGACGACCCAGTTACCCGACGTTCTATCTGGTGTTGCCTTCGATGCGGTGAGCAACCTACGAGCAGCGCTCGATCAGGCCGGCTACGCCGTCGCCGTTGCCGCTGGCGGCTCGGGAAAACAAGCGTCTTTTCCGTTCGGTGACACGGCGGCCGAGGCCGCCAGCCGCGCGACGGGCCCTTCCCGCGAGATTCCAAGTTCGGTCTTTGCCGCAATGATCAGCTCCAAACCGTACCGGGATGGTGATGTATTTCTCTGGGCACTAAATCGCCTTTGCAACTATAACAAGCACCGCTTCATTGTTCCTACAGCGCTCTACACAGGCGGAGGCCATCTTCGGAACGCATACTTCTCAAGTGTTCGCGAGTTCTCCTTTCCCCCGCGTTGGAACAAGGACACACAAGAGATGGTTATCGCTGCTGTACCGCATCGAGCTCCTTTCACGATGGACATGCAGATTCAAACATTCGTCTCCTTTGCGGACGTTGAGGGCTTGCCAGTGTTTCCCTGCACATTTGTCTTGGAGCGGTGCGCGCAGTCGGTTCAGGACGTGCTCGGGTGTGTCGAAAGTGAATGCAAGGCTTTTGGGCTACAGCAGTGACACCTAACCCCTCCATCGAGCGGACGTCTGCAAGCCGGCTTCGCCGTCTTGAAGCCGCCGCTCATGTCGAACGTTGAGGGCTGCTTAGAGTTGGCCACCGGACATCTACATAGCACGCAGTAATTGACCGCTCCTGGCCGATTGCAGCCCGCCACCTCGCCAAGCCCAACACAGCACCCCACTATTCAGAGCAGGCCTCGTTGATTCAACGCGGTGCTCATTCATCTTCAGTATCCGAATTCCCCAAAAAAAACCGCCGTTCGTGACGGCGGTGGAGAAAGCTCCGGGTGACAGGGGAGACCTGCGTGTGCCCGGAACGGAGGAGATCAGGCGGCTTGCGCGATTTCTTTTTGAATCACGATAGCTGGCCGGGTTTCGCGCTTGCCGATCGTCATCAGGTCCCACGCCAGCAGCACGAAGCCGGCCGCGAACATCCAGCCACCGATCTGGCGCCAGAGCATGCCTTGCGCGAACCAGCGATGCGCCTGGGCTGCGAAGTAGGCGACCCAGTCCGATCCGCCGATGGCGCGTTCGATCTGCGACTGCTCGTAGCCGGAAATCAGCAGGGCCATGACCATGGTGATCATGCCGGCGTGCAGCAGGAAGATCGACCATTTCCACTTCCAGGCGCCGACCAGGTTGCCACCCATGTAGACGTCGCCGCGCCATTTCTGGATGGCCATGTAGAAGAAGGCGATGACCATGGTGGCGTAGGCGCCGAAGAAGGCCAGGTGGCCGTGCGAGGCGGTCCACTGGGTGCCGTGGGTGTACAGGTTGATCTGCGGCAGGGTGTGCATGAAGCCCCACACGCCGGCGCCGAAGAAGTTGCCGAAGGCTTGGGCGATGATCCAGGCCAAGGCCGGGTTGTTGCTGCTCTTCAGCTTGTGATGACCGGCGTCGAACACGGCGTGCACGACCATGGCGACCAGCGGAATCGGTTCCAGCGCGGAGAAGAAGCCGCCGATGGTGAACCAGTATTCCGGCGTGCCGATCCAGAAGTAGTGGTGGCCGAGACCAAGGATGCCGGAACCGAACATCAGGGCGACTTCGATGTACAGCCAGGTTTCCACGATCTTGCGGCGCACGCCCATGGTCTTGATCAGGCCGTAGGCCATCAGACAGCCGACCAGCACTTCCCAGGTGGCTTCGACCCAAAGGTGAATCACCCACCACCACCAGTGTTGGTCCATGGAGATGTTGGGGGTGTACCACATGCCGGCCAGATACAGGCCCGCCAATGCGATCAGGTCGATGACCAGGACGCCGCCGATGCCGGTGAATTTGCCTTTGGCGAAGGTGGCGGCGACGTTGTAGAAGAACGCCAGCACGCAGACGACGATGCCGATGTCGGCCCAGCGCGGCGCTTCGATGTACTCGCGACCCTCGTTGATCAGCCAGATCGAGCTTTGCTCGCCGGGACCGACCTGGATCAGGAGATACACCAGCACCACGACGACCACGGCCAGGGTGAATATCCAGAAGATCAGGTTACCCAGCCCCAGGCCAACTACCGGTGCGCCGGACTCGTCCTCCAGCAGCCAGTAGGCCGAGCCGATGAAGCCGAACAACAGCCAGACCACCATCGCATTGATGTGCAGCATGCGGTTGACCGAGAAATCCAGGATGCCGAACAGGAAATCCGGATTCAGGTATTGCAGTCCGGCGAGCATGCCGAACAGCACTTGCGCACCGAACAGTGCGATGGCGACGGTGAAGTACTTCACCGCCAGTTTCTGCCCACCGTTAAGGTTGGCGTTGGAGAGAATGCCTAAAGCTGACATGTTGGTTCTCCTTATAGTTGAGCCGGAGCTTCATGGGTGGCGGGGGCGACTTCCGAGACGGCAGGCGCGGGATCGGACTGATCGATCGGCTTGAAGTTGGTCGGGAAGCCGTTGGTGTCGATCGACGACATCCACTTGAGGAATGCCACGGTGGCGCGCGCCTCTGCCTCGGTAATGCCCAGATTGGGCATGCGGCGACCGATGCCGTTATGCAGCCGGTCCTGCGGGTTCATGAGGAATTCCACCATCTGCTGCTCGCGCACTTCCTTCGAGCCCCAGGACGGGTCCAGCCAGGATTTGGTGAGATCCGGCGCGTAGTAGGCGCCGTTGCCCAGCAAGGTATGGCAGTTCATGCAGTTCTTGGCCTGGGTGGTCAACTTGCCCCTGGACACCAGGGCCTCTGCTTCGGCTTCGTTCAATTTCTTGCCGAACAGCGGCTCCTCGACGCCGATCACCGGTACCTGGAAGTTGCGCTTTTCGTCGAACACATAGTCGATGCGGTGATTGATCGCGGAATACGCCGGCACGCGCTTACCGCCGGCGGTGATCTGCTTCACCGTATCGAAAGTTAAAAATATCAGCACCACGAACGAGCCGCCCGTGATCCAGATAGCGCTCTTGCGCCAGAGCGATGGCGATGCCCACCAGGCTTCAGTCGTCATGATGCTTACTCCTTAGTGTTGAAAAAGACGGGGGGTGTCGGCTTCGTCGTCCGACTCGTGTGCGTGCGTGCCTACGCACAGATGCCAGATGCCGTGCGGAGCGACCAGATAGCCGACCAGCATCAGCAGCACGATGCCGGTCCAGAAGGGGCTGTTGAACAAGTGGGCGGCGCGCGCGAGCAGGACGGCCGATACGGCCAGCCCGGCGTAGGAGACATACGCCAGCGGCATCAGCCGGGGGGCATTCTTGATGCGCGCGTAGGCGAACAACAGGGCATACAGCCCGCCGCACAGGATGACCATGGCGGCGGAGAAAAACACGGTGAAGAAATCGGCCAGGTCGACGGGCTGGATCATGGCAGCCACCGCTGACACGGACAGGCGAGACGGCGCTGCGGCGGGTTTTTCGATTGCACGGACAGGCTCATGATCGTCTCCACGATACGGTAGGCGAGGCCATGCTAATCGTCAGACGAAAATGCGCCCTTGATCCGGGTCAAGCGGCGTTTTCATTGGGCAGGGTGGGTGGGCGAAGGGCGCTGGAGGTGCGCCGTTCGCCAAGGGACGGGGTATCAGGAAACGCGGAACCCGTCCCTGTTCGTCGTTGCGAGGAGTGCAGCGACGCGGCAATCCAGAAATCGTTTGTCGATCAAAGCACTGGATTGCTTCGCTTTGCTCGCAATGACAGAGGTAAGGACTTGTCAGCCCTTACCTAACCGTCTTCCCTACGGGCGCTTGCCGCCCGGCGGAATCGGCGTCTCGGGCGTCGCCTGGATATCGAACTGGAAGCGTTCGCTCATGCCCACCATCTGGCTGCGGATGATGTTGGTGGCGCCAATGCGCACGGGGTAGTAAAAATCCTTTTCCACCTTGAGCGTGACCGGGGCTTTTCCACCGGCGATTTCGATCGAGAACGCGTGTTCGCCCGGTGCAACCGCCACCGTCAGGCCATGCCGGGCCGGACTCATGTGTTTCCATTTCTGCGTCGAGCCGGCAAAGACGCGTTGTCCGCCTTCCACCCGATACACCTGCGCGCCGACGTGCAGTTCGCTGTAGGCCGGATCGTCGGCGGGGATGTAGAACGCGACGTAGCCCTTGGGGCCGGCGTCGAATGCTTTGGCAGTGTGCGGTTCACCGCAGCCGACAAGTGCAAGGCCGGCCAGAAGCGCGGCAGTCGCATGCAGGCGTTTGATCAATTCAATCTCCAGGTTGCAGAGTGGCGCATGAGCCAAGCTTATTCCATTTCCAAACAGAAAAGATCGCGAAGGCGAGCCGCAGACAGTACAAGCAGTACGGCAAGGCGAAGCCGACAATGAGATTTTCTGTTTGGAAACGGAATTACACCGCCATCAGCCGCTGCGCCGCCTGCGCCAGCGGCTGCGGCAAACGGCGCAGCACCGCCTCGGGCTCGATGGCGTCGAGCAGGTTTTTGACGACGAGGCCGAGTTCGGTGTCGCCCTCGCTCACCAGGCGGCGGCTGAAGAACAGCGTGTCGGGATCTTCGCGGCGGGCGAGCAGCAGCAGGAAGTCGCGCGCGGTGGCGCTGATGGTGAGATCGGGTGCGCCGCTGTCGCGCGCGAATCCGCGCTGGGTGACGGTGAAGCGCAGGCTGAGCCCGAGGTCTTTGACGCGGATGGCGTAACGCCGGCCGACCAGCGGCTGCCAGTCGAGCGTTTGCAGCGCGGGCCACAGCAGGCGGTTGGCCGCGACGGAAAACGCCAGGCTGGGCGGTGCGACCGGGAGCCGGGCAATCAGGTTGCTCAGGGCGGTTGGCAAGGCAAGGTTCGTCATGATGGCTCCAGGTTTCAAGCAGGCGTCAGCGCACGGCATCGGCCCAGTTGTTGGGGGTTTCGTACAGCCGCACGCGCTGTAGTTTGAGTTGGTTGCCGTAGGTGTCGAGATAGGCGGCGTCGAGGATGCGGAAGGCCTCGGCGGCAAGGTTTTCCGCAGTGGGCACCACCGGCAGCACGACGGTCTTGTGGCCGGGCAGCGTCGCCAGAAATTCCATCACGGCGTGGTCGCCCTGGTACACCAGGAAAGCATGGTCCCACTGATCGACGAGCTCGGCCTTGGCGATGGTTTTCACGTCGGAAAAATCCATCACCATGCCCTCCTCCGCCGCGCCCTCGGTGCGG
Organism: Thiobacillus sp.; assembly: GCA_041750575.1. Taxonomy (GTDB): domain Bacteria; phylum Pseudomonadota; class Gammaproteobacteria; order Burkholderiales; family Thiobacillaceae; genus Thiobacillus. Next base: position 6,179 of record JBGSZD010000243.1, read on the forward strand.
ATGATTTCGCCGGACAGGGTGATTTCGATTGCGTAGCGATGGCCGTGCAGATGCCGGCACTGGCTGGCGTGGTTGGGAATGCGGTGGCCGGCGTCGAATTCGAGTCTGCGCGTGATCAACATGTCAGGCGTGGCTTTCGAGACTGTGTTCAAGACCCGCGCGACCATGCCAGTAACCATCCACGGGCGCACCGGGCATGAGGCGGGTCAAATCGGCGGGGATGGGTTCGCCCGCCAGCGCGGCCTGGAAAGCATCGACCACGCGTCCCATGTGGCGCGACTGCGGCGACAGGCGCAGGCTGGCAACGCCGAGTTCGCGCAGGGCCGGCAGTTCGCCGATCAGGGTGTAGACGCCGGCGGATTGCGTCTGGATGCCGTTGAGCGTGAGGAAGGCTTCGCCCTCGCGGGTGGACAACTGCAGGCCGTCCGGGTGGTCGAGGCAGCGGAACTGGCAGTCGTCCTTGGGCAGGTTGTAATGGCGCGCGGTAAAACAGCGCGCGGAATACGCCAGTGGCAGGCGGCCGTAGGCGAAGACCTCGGTTTCAATGCCGGCCGGTGCGCGTTCGAGCAGCGCCGCCAGCGTGGTGCGCGACATTTCCACTGGCGGCAGCCAGCGCTGCGCACCGAGACCGGCGAGCACATCGAGCGTCTCGTGGTTGTAGACGTTGAGCGTGGGCCCGGCGATGAATGGGATGCCCGCTTTGGACAGCAACCGCACCGCACCCCACTCGTTGGCCTCGACCCGGAAGCGGCCATCGTCGACGATCCGGCGCAAGGTTTTGAGGTCGGATTCCGACTCGATCAGCGTCTGGGTGGAGAGCACCACTTCCTTGCCGGCGGCAGCAAGTTGCTCAGCGACCTCCAGCCAGTCGGGCAGACGCAGCAGGTGGCGGCGCGAGCACACGCTCTCGCCCAGATACACCCGCGCCAGCGGCCAGTTCGCCGCTTCGGCATAGAAAGCCAAGGTGTCGTCGCGCGACCAGTAATACAGGAGGGGGCCAAGGCTGAGATTCATGTATGCACCATTCTGGTTTGTGCATCCTGAAGGGCATAAACGCTTCGCGCACCGTGGTGCATGGAATTCACCCTACAAAAATGCACAATCGCGGGCAGGCCAGACCAAGGCTGTTCACTTAGCCCCTGTGCCGTTCGCCCTGAGCT
>JBGSZD010000244.1:0-1890 GCA_041750575.1 Thiobacillus sp.
AGGTTCATCAAACCCGGAAGCATCGCAAATGTGCAAATTGAAATTCAAATCGTGGACACCCATGAATCGCTCAAAACCCGCATCGATAGTGGCTTCACAGCCTGTGCGGCTCAATTTAACCGGACACTACTGAAACCGAGCCAAAAAATAACCCATGCGTTATCGCATGGACGGGCCTGGCGGCACCCCCAGACACGCAATCTTCATCATTCCACGCCTGGCTGCCGGGTATTCTCCGGAGAGATTCCACTCCGCACCGGTGAACGCATGTATCGCAGCACGGACCGCCTGATCATCATCGACGCCGACGGCACGGTCATCGATGCCTTTTCGGCCATCGGTACGACCTTTACGCAACACGGCCTGGATCTCGGCGACCTGGAGCGTTTCCAGAAGCGCCGCAATCTCTTCAAGTATCTGGGCGGCATCAAGGAGTTTCCGCGCAACCTGGCCCGGCATGTGGGCAAGCGCCTGCGCAAGGAGTTGTTGAACACGCTCACCGACGTTTACCGCGAGGAGGCGACCCTGTATCCGGGTATGCGGGAACTGATCCGCGACCTGATCGAGACGCCGGGCATCCGCGTCGGCATGGTCACGCGCAACATCAGCCACGATCCCCACATCACGCTGGCGCGGCTGTTTGCGCGGCACGATCTGGACATCGAGCGGCTGGATTTCCTGCACTACCTGCCGCTGCGCGAGGGCAAGGCGCCCTACTACAAGGCGGCGCGCGAGCAGTTCGACATCAACCCGGCGCGCGCCTATGCGGTGGGCGACGAGCACCGCGACTACGAGGCCGCGCTGACCGCCGGCATCCATCCCTTCATCGTTTCGTACGGCTTCGAGAGCCACGCGCGCCTGACGGACAAGTTCGTCATTCCCGAGGAAGTCATTTCGCCGGACCCCGAGACGCTGTGCGCCCGGGTGCGCCACGCGCTGGACATGCTGCCGGCGTGAGCCGGCGGCGCGGTTTCAATCGGCGGGCGTCAGCGATCTGACCCGCATGTCCTCGATCCAGATGCCGGTTTCGTCTTCCACGAGGTCGATGGGCGTGAGGCGTTCGCCGGTGCAGAGGGTGCTGACCGATGCGCCGGTGAGGGGGTCGTACACGATGCCGTGCATGGAGCAGCGCAGGTAGCGGCCCGTCGCATCGAAGATGCCGTTCTTTTCGCAATCGAGTTCGCGCGGCATGTGCACGCAGCGGTTCCGGTACGCCAGGCATCGGCCCTGGTATCGGAAGACCAGGACGGAGATCGGTTCGCCCGTGTAGGCAACCGCGATCCGCAGGTAGGCGCCTTCCGCCAGCTGGTCGCTGGCGGCCACCCAAAGCCGGGGGTTTCCGGTCATGTCCAAGGACCTCAGGAAAGCGCTGATTTATTCCGTTCGTGGTGAGCTTGTCGAACCATGAACGGAATAAATCAAACAAGATTAATCACATGAAATGCCCTTCGACAAGCTCAGGGCGAACGGACGCTAATTGATCAGCGTCTCCTTAGATGCAGTGCGGCTGGCCGCGCCTGCACTTCACGCTGCCGCCGCCACGACGCTTCGCAAATACTTCAGCACCGGCAGGGTCGAGGCGCTGTCGAGCGCGGTGTAGCCGCCGGTGGTTTCCTTCGCCAGGTCGGCGCCGGCTTCGACCAGTCGCTTCAGCACGTCGAGCTTGCCGGTGGAAGCGGCGTAGATGGCGCAGGTGGCGCCGTTGACGTTCTGATTGTCGACCCGGGCGCCGTGGGCGATGAACAGCGAGACCAGCTCGGCGTCGCCGTGCACGCAGGCGAACCACAGGGCGTGGTGGTCGTCGTCGTTGACGTGGTTGGGGTCGGCGCCCAGGGTCAGCAGTTCTTCCACCCGGGCGCGTTCGCCTTTCAGTGCGGCCAGCATCAGCGG
>JBGSZD010000245.1:0-9235 GCA_041750575.1 Thiobacillus sp.
TCGCGGAAATTTTTAACGATCAGGCCAGAATCAGCGCGCTCGAAGTGAATGTCTCCTGCCCAAACGTGAAAGAGGGTGGGGCTCTGTATGGAACCGACTGCAATCTGTTCCGCACTGTCGTCGATGCCGTGCGCGCGAAAACGCAGAAGTCGCTGATTATTAAACTCGCGCCGAACGTGGCGGACATCAAACAGTTCGCGCTCGCCGCCGAAGCGTGCAGCCATGTCTGGCCCAACCGCGCTACGTTGAATGGCGTACTCACCGACGCGCTCGCCCGGCTGCCCAGCTGCAAGTACATGTACGCCACCGACACCCGCGCCATCCAGGTCAGCGACAACATCAGCCGCGAAGGCCTGATCGAAACCGACTACGGCCGCGACCGATCCGATCGCCCCTACATGAACGAGGCCGTGCCCAGCCAGGGCTTCCTGCTGTCCGAGGCTTACATCAGCCTGCGCGCCAAGCGTCCCTCGCTCACCGCCATCCAGATCGTGCGCGACGCCGACGGCCGCGCGCTCGGCTTCGTCGGCGCCGATTTCGACCTGCGCAACCTGCCCCTCACCGGCAAGCTCTACGACGAACCCACCGTCTGGCGGCAGATCAAGGGCGACCCCGCCATCCGCGGCGCCGTATTCCAGCAGACCCGCAACGAAAGCGCGCTCGACCGTGCGCTCGACACCGTGCTCGGCGTGATGGAAGAGCTGATGACCGACCGCGGCGTCTTCCACGGCAAACTGCATTTCTCCAGCAGCCGCGCCACCGTCTGGCTCTACGACGACCCCTATCGCTACCGCCTGCTCGACATTGACGCGCTCACCGATCCCGACACTTGCCTGATCTACCCGCTGCACGCCTATCCTGCGGATGCCATCGTCCCGCGCGGCCGCATCCGCGCCGTGCTCGACGCCATCGCCGCCCTGCGCTTCATCGACGAAACCTTCTACCTGCGCGCCGGCTCGCTCAACATCATGAACGGCATGGTCGGCCTCACGTTCTCGTGCGACGGCTCGCACTACCTGCCGTGGGACGAGTTCCTGACCAAGGGGCGCGAGTTCTGGGCGAGCGGGAAGTCGGTGGGGTGAGCAGGCGGGGCCGGCTGTCCTAATATCCCTGTCCATAACAGCTTGAATCCAAGGCCCCCAACGGCGGATAATGCGCCATCTCATCGGGCTGCCCGCTTTGGAAACCTACATCCTCATTCTCATTTCCACGGTGTTCGTGAACAACATCGTGATGGCCAAGATTCTGGGGCTGTGCCCGTTCATGGGTGTGTCGAAGAAACTGGAGACGGCCATCGGCATGGGGCTGGCGACCACCTTCGTGCTGACGCTGGCGTCCGGCGCAAGCTATCTCATCAACGAATACCTGCTCGGCACCGAGCTGTTCTACCTGCGCACGCTGTCGTTCATCGTAGTGATCGCCGGGATTGTTCAATTTACCGAGATGTTCATCCACAAGACCAGCCCGGTGCTGTATCAGGTGCTGGGCATCTATCTGCCGCTGATTACCACCAACTGCGCGGTGCTGGGCATTCCGCTGCTCAACGTGCAGGCGCAGCACGGTTTCGTCGAGTCGCTGTTCTTCGGCGCGGGCGGCGCCATCGGCTTCACCTTGGTGCTGATCCTGTTCGCCGGCATTCGTGAGCGGCTGGAAACCTGCGACATCCCCGCGCCGTTCAAAGGCACCAGTATTGCGATGATCACCGCAGGGCTGATGTCGCTAGCCTTCATGGGCTTCTCCGGGCTGGTCAAGTGATCCTGCAAACCCCGGTTGACCGCTTGATCATCATAAGAATGCCCGTATGAAGACAGGCTTCTGCGCTTTCGTTTATGGCTCCCAGCCAGTCAAGCATCGCTGCGTACCCGCTGACGCGTTCGGACATGCGTCTGGCTTTGTCGCTCCGCCTTGCAAGCATCGGCCTGCCGCGTTGTCGCTTCGCGCCATCCACACGCCCGAACACATCATCAGGCACGCCCAACCGAGGTTTCCAGGATCATGCTCGCTGCGATTCTGGTGATGGTCGGCATCGCGGTCGTGACCGGGTTGGTGCTCGGCTGGTCGGCGATCCGCTTCAAGGTGGAAGGCAATCCGCTGGCGGAAAAAATCGACGCCATCCTGCCGCAGACGCAGTGCGGCCAATGCGGCTTTCCCGGCTGCAGGCCCTATGCCGAAGCGATCGCCAAGGGCGAGGCGGAGATCAACCAGTGCCCGCCGGGCGGCGAAGAAGGCGTGAAGAAACTCGCCGAGCTGCTGGGCGTGGAACCCAAGCCGCTCGACGAATCCCACGGCACGCCCAAGCCCAAATCGGTCGCCTTCATCGACGAACAAACCTGCATCGGCTGCACGCTGTGCATCCAGGCCTGCCCGGTCGACGCCATCGTTGGCGCGGCCAAGCAGATGCACACTATCGTTGCCGACGAATGCACCGGCTGCGAACTGTGCCTGCCGCCCTGCCCGGTCGACTGCATCTCAATGGTGCCGATCGCCGAAGACCTGCCGCACTGGAAGTGGAAGCATCCGGTTGTCATGCTGAAGAGAGTCGCATGAGTCGCGAGCTCCACACATTCAAAGGTGGCGTGCACCCGCCCGAGCACAAGACGGAATCGAATTCGCGTCCGATCCATGCCGCGCCGCTGCCCGGAAAACTGGTCATCCCGCTGCGCCAGCACATCGGCAACCCGGCCAAGCCGGTGGTCGAGGTGGGCGACCGGGTGCTGAAAGGCCAGATGGTCGCGGAAGCCGACGGCTACATTTCAACGGCGGTGCATGCATCCAGCTCGGGCGTCGTCGTCGCTATCGGGCCGGCGGTGGTGCCACATATTTCCGGCCTGCCGGATGAATGCATCACGATCGAAACCGACGGCCGCGACGAATGGATCGCCCACGCTCCGCTCGATTATCAGGCGATAGCGCCGGCCGATCTGCGCATGCGGCTGCGCGACATGGGTCTGGCCGGACTCGGCGGCGCGGTGTTTCCCAGTGCAGTCAAGCTCGACCCCGGTGCGGCGCAAAGCTGCCCCACCCTGATCATCAACGGCGGCGAATGCGAGCCGTGGATCACCTGCGACGACGTGCTGATGCGCACCCATGCCGACGAGATCCTGCAGGGCGTGGCCATCATGCGCCACCTGCTGGGCTGCACGGAAATTCTGGTCGGCATCGAGGACAACAAACCCGAAGCCATTGCCGCGATAGAGGCGGCGGCGGCCAGAGTGGATTTCGCGGTCGAAGTCGTTACCGTACCGGCGCGCTACCCTGGCGGCGGCGCCAAGCAACTGATCGAAACGCTCACCGGCAAGCAGGTGCCGTCGGGCCAGCTCTCCACCGACATCGGCATCCAGGTATTCAACGTCGGCACGACGTATTCGCTGGCGCGCGCGGTGCACCACGGCGAGCCGCTGATCTCGCGCCTGGTCACCGTCACCGGCCATGTGCTGCGACCGCAGAATTTCGACGTGCTGATCGGCACGCCGATGCACACGCTGATCACGCTGGCGGGCGACCGCGACGGCAGCACCGGCGTGCTGATGGGCGGACCGATGATGGGTGTGCCGATGCCCGATCTGGAGGTGCCGGTGGTCAAGGCCACCAACTGCATTCTGGTGAAGTCGAAAGAACTGTTCCCGCAGCTGCCACGCGCGCTGCCGTGCATCCGCTGCACCCGCTGCGCCGACGCCTGCCCGGCCGAACTGCAGCCGCAGGAACTGTTCCGCTTTGCCAAGACGGGCGACTTCGGCCGCGCGCAGGAATACCACCTGTTCGACTGCATCGAGTGCGGCTGCTGCAGCTATGTCTGCCCCAGCCATATTCCGCTGGTCGATTTCTACCGCTATGCCAAGAGCGAAATCTGGGCGCGCGAAAAAGACAAGCGCGCCGCCGATCTGGCGCGCGAACGCCACGAATTCCGCCAGTTCCGCCAGGAGCGCGAGAAAAAGGAAAAGGCCGAGAAGCTCGCCGCCAAGGCACAGGCCAAACGCGCCGAACTTGCCGCCGACCCTTCGACCTCGGGTGCTCCTGATGCCGACGCCAAGAAAGCGCTGATCGCCGCCGCACTGGCGCGTGCGCAGGCGAAAAAGGCCGAAGTTGTACCGAAAAACACCGACAAGCTGTCGCCCGACACCCAGCACGAGATCGCAGAGATCGAAGCACGCCGGGCTAAAATCCGCGAGCTGGCGCGCAAGCCGCTGGAATCCGAAGAAAAAACCTGATGCCTTCACCCTTCATTCTCGATCGCACCAGCGTCACCCAGGTCATGGCCTGGGTGCTGGCCGCCCTGCTGCCCGGCATCGTTGTCTATGTCTGGCTGTTCGGGCCAGGCATTCTCGTCACGTTGTCGCTCGCCACCGTCACCGCGCTGGCGGCAGAAGCGGCCATGCTGAAGGCGCGCGGCTATCCGGTCAAACCTTTCCTCATGGATCTGAGTGCCGTCGTTACCGCCTGGCTGCTGGCCTTGTCGCTGCCCTCGCTGGCGCCGTGGTGGCTGATCGTCACCGGCACGCTGTTTGCCATCGTGGTCGCCAAGCATCTGTACGGCGGGTTGGGACAGAACATCTTCAACCCGGCGATGGTCGGCTATGCGGTGCTGATCGTGTCGTTCCCGGTGCAGATGACGCAATGGGCGGGGCCGCTGGAACTGACCTCGACCCATCTCAGTCTGGTGCAAAGCGCGGCCGTGATTTTCGGCGGCGACGTGCCCAAGGCCACGCTCGACGCCGTCACCATGGCGACGCCGCTGGACGCGCTGCGCACCGGCTTGCTGCGGCAGCTGACGGTGGACGAAATCATGGTCGAGCCGATCTTCGGCCATGTCGGCGGCACCGGCTTCGAGTGGCTGGCTTTTTCTTTCTGGCTGGGCGGCCTGATTCTGTGGGCCCGGCGGATCATCGACTGGCGCATCCCCATGGCTTTCCTGGTGGGCGTTTGGCTCATGGCCGCGTTCCTGCATTTCTTCGATGCGGGTCGCTTCGGCTCGCCCTGGTTCCATTTCTTCGCACCGTCGGTGGCGCTGGCCGCGTTCTTCATCGCGACCGATCCGGTATCCGGCGCGACAACGCCGCGCGGCAAGCTGGTCTTCGGTTTCGGCGCGGGCCTGCTCACCATCATCATCCGCACCTGGGGCGGTTTCCCCGACGGCGTGGCGTTCGCCATCCTGCTGATGAACCTGTGCGTGCCGCTGATCGACCAGTACACGCAGCCACGCGTGTACGGCGAAATCAGAAAAACCAGGGAACCCCCGGCATGACGCCGCAAGCCCAGGCCGCCCTGAAAAATGCCCTGCGCACCGGCACGATCCTGTTCGTGTTCGCGCTGATCGGCACCGCCCTGCTGGCGCTCACCCATGATCGCGCCGGGCCGGTGATCACCCGCAGCCAACTGGCCGAAAAGCGCGCACTCCTGAGCCAGGTATTGCCCACTGCGCTGTACGACAACGATCTGCTGGCCAGCCAGCAAAGCGTGCCGCCGGACGAACTGCTGGGCACGCGCCAGCCTTCCACGCTCTGGCTGGCACGGCGAGGCGGCGCGTTCAGCGGTGTGGTGATGGAAGCCGTCGCACCCGACGGCTACAGCGGCGATATTGCCCTGCTGGTCGGGATCGATGCAAATGGCAATGTGACGGGCGTGCGCGTCACCGCCCACCGCGAAACGCCCGGACTCGGCGATTACATCGACCGCGCCAAAAGTGCCTGGATCGATCAGTTCGTCGGCAAATCGCTTCTGGCGCCGGAATCCAAGCATTGGAAAGTCGCCAAGGACGGCGGCCGTTTCGACGCCCGTGCCGGCGCCACGATCACCCCGCGCGCGGTGGTCAAGGCGGTTAGAAACGCGCTCGAGTATTTCGCGCTGCATCGCGCAGCCTACGCAGCGCCTGTCAAGGAGATCAACCCATGATGACCCTAAACGAATTCCGCGGCCTGTTTCACAACGGCCTCGTCAAACAGAATGCCGGCCTGGTGCAACTGCTCGGCCTGTGTCCGCTGCTGGCGATCAGCAACAACGTGGTCAACGCACTGTCGCTGGGGCTGGCGACCATTCTGGTGATGGCGGCTTCCAGCGGCGCGGTATCGAGCGTGCGTCATTTCATCCCGCACGAAATCCGCATCCCGGTATTCGTCCTTGTCATCGCCGCGCTGGTCACGGTGATCGACCTGGCGATGAATGCCTTCGTGCACCCGCTGTATCTGGTGCTGGGGATTTTCATTCCGCTGATCACCACCACCTGCATCGTGCTGGCGCGCGTCGACGCGTTTTCATCCAAGAATCATCCGCTGCACAGCGTGGTCGATGCGCTGGCGATGGGCCTGGGCCTGACGCTGGTGCTGGTGGTGCTGGGTGCGATGCGCGAACTGGCCGGCCAGGGCACGCTGTTCTCCGGCATCGACCTGGTGTTCGGCGAAGCAGCCAAAAGCCTCGTCCTGCATGTGTTGCCCAACTACCATGGCTTTTTGCTGGCGATTCTGCCGCCCGGCGCCTTCATCGCACTGGGCCTGCTGATCGCCGCGAACAACTGGTACAAGGTGCGCGCCGACCGGCGCGCCCGCGCCGCCCTGCCCGCCGCGGCATGAAACCGCCACTGAAAAAGCGCGTGCCCAAACCGCGCAATCCGTATGTCGCACCGGCGCTTCAACGCAAGGCCGGGGAACACGAGAAGTCGGCCAGCGCCAAGCGACAGGCCGAGAAGCAGGCATTGAAGAAGCGCCTGGAAGAACAGTAAGCCCGGCACGAGGGTTGTCCTGACATGAATCCAGCCAAGCGCCACGAAATCTTCAGCCGCCTGCGCGCAGCCAATCCCCACCCCACCACCGAACTCGAATACGGCACGCCGTTCGAACTGCTGGTGGCGGTGGTGCTGTCAGCGCAGTCGACCGACAAGGGCGTCAACCTGGCGACGCGCAGGCTGTTTCCGGTGGCCAACACGCCGGAAGCGATCCACGCGCTCGGCGAAGCGGGGCTCGCCGAAACCATTCGAACCATCGGGCTCTACAAAAGCAAGGCCAAGCACCTCATCGCCACCTGCAAGATGCTGATCGACCTGCACGGCAGCCAGGTGCCCGCCGAGCGTACCGCGCTCGAAGCCCTGCCGGGCGTGGGCCGCAAGACCGCCAACGTGATCCTCAACACCGCCTTCGGCCAGCCGACGATGGCGGTCGACACCCACATCTTCCGCGTCGCCAACCGCATCGGCCTGGCCCCTGGCAAGACCGTGCTGGAGGTGGAAAAGAAACTGCTCAAGACCATTCCCGCCGAGTTTCGCGTCGACGCCCACCACTGGCTGATCCTGCACGGGCGCTACGTGTGCCAGGCGCGCAAGCCGAAATGCGGCGAATGCATCATCGCGGATTTGTGCGAATTCAAGGGCAAGACCACCCCCACCCTTTATCCCCGACAGGGGGCAACCCTCCCCCCGAGCGGGGGGGGCAAACGTAAAGCCCAAACCGATTGATGTTCAATCCCAGCCGCGACCAGGTTCGCCAGTTCTTCTTCGACGTGTGGGCGAAATACCGCGCCGGCCAGCCGCTGACCGGCGCGGAACAGCCCGCGCTCGATGCGGTGCTGGCACATCCCGAGTATCACGCCATTCTCGACCAGCCGGCGCGCTACCGGGACCGGGACTATCTGCCCGAGGCGGACGAGACCAACCCCTTCCTGCATTTATCAATGCACCTGGCGATTACGGAGCAGTTGTCGGTCGACCAGCCGCCCGGAATACGCGCACGTTACCAGCGCCTGCTCGAACGCCGCGGCGACCCGATGCACGCGCAGCACGCGGTGATGGACTGCCTGGCGGAAATGATCTGGCAGGTCCAACGCCATCAGACCGCATTCGATTCGGCAGCCTATCTGCGCTGCCTGGACATCCAGTTGGGCGACGACTGAATGGCCGTTTCCAGAAAATCGCCGCTAGGCGGACTTTACTTTCACGAAACCCTGTCGATACACCTGTTGAAAGCCCCCTTTTCGGGTGCGCTATTGCTATCCACAGGTCATCGATGAAACCGGTTGAACAACTCAAAATCAGCGGTCAGTTGCCGAGCCCCCGCGGCATCGCGCTGGCCGTGATCGAGTTGTCGCAACGCGAAAACGCGACGTTGGGCGAAATCGCACGCGTGGTGCAGACCGATCCCGCACTGTCCGGGCGCTTGATCAAGCTGGCCAACACTGCGTCGCACATCGCCCGTCCGGTGGTCTCGGTGCAGGAAGCCGTGGTACGGCAGGGCATGCTGACGGTGCGTCAACTCGCCCTGGGTTTCTCGCTGCTCGATCAGTATCGCGCCGGTGCCTGCCAGGGATTCGACTACCCGACTTACTGGTCGCATTCGCTTCTGATGGGCCTGACCATGCAGGCGCTCGGGGCACGCGTGCATGTGGCCGCCGCCGACGAGCTCTTTGTCTGCGGCCTGCTGGCCCAGGTGGGACGGCTCGCGCTGGCAACCGCCTATCCGGACGACTACAGCATCGTGCTGGCCGCCCACACCACCGACCCTGAACAATCGTTGGCTGCCCATGAGCGCGCCCGGCTGGAGACCGACCACAGCGAGTTGGGCATCATGATGATGAGCGATTGGGGCGTGCCCAAGGTGTTCACCGAACCGTTGACGCATTATGAAGATCGCCAGCATCCCGGATTTGCCACCGACTCGCGCGCGAACAGCCTGATGCTGATGTTGCGGCTGGCGCATCGTCTGGCCGACCTCGGGCTGGCCAGTTCCGCCGTACAGCCCACCCTGGCGCAGGAATGGATGGCGCTGGCGGCCGAACTCGACATCGCTCCCGACCATGCCGGCACCTTCATCGACGAAGTCATCGCCAGTTGGAAGGAGTGGGGAGAACTGCTCAAGATCCCGACGGCGTCGCTGCCCTCTTACGCCGAAATCAGCCAAGGGCACGCCCAAACGCGCGAAGAAGAATTGCCGATGCGCATCGTGGTGGCGGATGGCAATGAATTCACCCGTCGCAAAACCATGGCGTTGCTGGTCGAGAACAGCGCCCACATCGTCTACCCGGCCGACAACGGCAACACCGCGCTGGCGCTGGCGATGGAAGTGCTGCCGCATGTCATCATCGCGCACGACAATCTGCCTCAGCTCGACGGCCCGGAGCTCTGCCACGCCCTGCGCGAGACCGAGGAAGGACGGCGCATGCATATCCTGTTGATGTCCGACGAACACAGCGAAGAGCAGTTATCGCGCGCCTACGAGGCGGGCGCGGATGGCTATGCGCCCAGCGGCATCAGCGC
>JBGSZD010000246.1:0-5051 GCA_041750575.1 Thiobacillus sp.
GTGCCACAGACGGCCGCTGCGCCGGCTACCCCACCCGCCACGCCAGCGACACCCTGACGACCGCTGGCCGCCCTGACGCGGCTCCCTGAAGAATTCTTTTCAATACCCTCTTGCGGGGTGCTCCGATCCACTATGCCCTAAAGCGCGTGTGGAGTCGTATGCCCTAAAGGACTCCGATCCACTACGCGCTAAAGTGCGTGTGGAGTCGTATGCGCTACACTCGGCGGCATGAAAATCGCCGCTTGGAACGTCAACTCCCTCAAGGTCCGCCTGCCGCAACTGCTGGACTTTCTTGCCACCCGCCAGCCCGACGCGGTGTGCCTGCAGGAAACCAAACTCACCGACGACAACTTCCCGACCGCCGAGATCGAAGCAGTGGGTTATCGCGTCGCTTTCGCCGGCCAGAAAACCTACAACGGTGTCGCCATCGTCAGCCGCGGCGAGGCGGCCGACGTGCAGATCGGCATTCCCGGTTTCGACGACGAACAGAAACGGGTCATTGCCGCCACCATCGACGGCGTGCGGCTAGTGTGCGTCTATTGTCCCAATGGCGAGAGCCTCGATTCCGACAAATATCCCTACAAGCTCGCCTGGTTCGACGCGCTGACCGCGTGGCTGAAAGACGAACTGACGCGCCACCCCCAACTCGCCGTACTCGGCGACTACAACATCGCGCCGGACGACCGCGACGTGCACGATCCGGAAGCGTGGAAAGACGGCGTGCTGGTGTCGGAGCCCGAACGCGAGCGCTTCCGCAATCTGTTGGCGCTGGGCCTGAAAGACAGTTTCCGGCTGTTCGACCAGCCGGAGAAAACCTACTCCTGGTGGGATTACCGCATGATGGGTTTTCGCCGCAACCACGGCCTGCGCATCGATCATATTTTGCTGAGCGAACCGCTGGCTGGCGGCTGTGTCTCATCTACAGTCGACCGCGAGATGCGCAAGCTGGAGCGGCCGTCGGATCACGCGCCGGTGATTGCCGAGATACAAGCTCCCACCTGACTTGGGTGCGGCTTTTCTGTTGTAAGCAATCCGGCCGGGTAACGACCAAGAGTGGTCAGCATCCTGCCCGCCATGATCTCGGTGGCGGGGATGCCCCACGGAATGGCTCAAAAAAGGATAGTCACATGCTTATCAGTCGTTCAATTTATGGCGTGTTCATGGCGCTTTGCATGGGCCTGATAGTGAGCGCCTGCGCGCAGGAAAAACCGCCCACCAGCCCGGCCAAGCCCAGCAAGGCCATGGTCAAGCCCGGCACCCCGCTCGATTCCATCGTCCTCGGCATGGGCTGTTTCTGGGGTGCGGAAAAACGCATGTCGGAAATCCCCGGCGTGGTCGATGTCGAAAGCGGCTACGCCAATGGCGAGGTTGCGGGTAGCTACGAGGCCGTGCTGGCGCAGGAGGGCAAACTGCGCCGGGGCGTGTCCGAAAAACGCAACCACGCGGAAGTAGTGAAAGTGACGTTCGACCCCGCGCAGACCAGCCTGGAAAAAGTGCTGATCAGGTTCTGGGAAAGCCACGATCCCACCCAGGGCGATCGCCAGGGCAACGACGTCGGCAGCAATTACCGCAGCGCCATCTATGCGAACAGCGAAGCACAACAGGCCGTCGCCCAGCAAACCAGGGCGGTGTACCAACAGGCGCTGGCCAAGGCCGGGCGCGGCACGATCACCACCGAGATCGCGCCGCTGAAAACTTACCACTCAGCCGAGGACTATCACCAGGACTACCTGGCGAAGAACCCGGACGGCTATTGCGGACTGGGCGGTACCGGCGTGATGTATCCGGGTTCGGGGTCGACGGCCGCTGCGCCCGCGCCCCGGCTCGACGGCAAGGCGCTCGCTTTCGAGCGGCAACTGGTAGTGTTCGAAGCCGAGCTCTGCGCATTCTGCAAGCAGTTCAAGGCGGATGTGCTCGACCACTGGAAGTCAGACATTGCCGTCACCCGCACGCTGAACACGAATGCGCCCACCGGATGGACACTGGAGAAAGCACTGTTCGCCACGCCCACCATCGTGCTGTTCGAAAAAGGCAAGGAGGTCTCGCGCTACACCGGCTACAACGGCGAGAAATCGCGCTTCTGGCAGTGGCTGGGATTTCGGCTGCTTACGCCCGAGCAGCAAAAGATCGCCTTCGAACAGGGCACCGAAGCGGCCTTCAGCGGATCGAATCTCGACGAAAAGCGCCCCGGCACCTTTGTCGATCCGATCACCGGCGCCGCGCTGTTCCGCAGCGACAGCAAGTTCGAGAGCGGCACCGGCTGGCCCAGTTTCTTCAGCCCGCTGGAAGGCTCGATCACCCTGCACGAAGACAGTAACCACGGCATGAAGCGCATCGAAGTGCGCAGCGCCAGCTCGGGCATCCATCTCGGTCACGTGTTCGACGACGGCCCGGCACCCACCTACAAACGCTATTGCATCAACGGCAATGTGCTGAAATTCGTGCCAGACAAGAAACCCTAAGGAGTCGCTGATTTATTCAGTCATCGCGAGGAGCGACGGGGCGATCCAGAAGCCGTTGATTTGGCGGGCGCTCTGGATTGCTTCGCTTTGCTCGCATGACCATAATTGAATTAATCAGCATTCCTTAATATTGCACCACCCCCGGATCCAGGCTGCGCCACAGATACCAAGTCGCCACCGTGCGCCACGGCGCATGGCGCTCACCATGCCGGCGCAGGATGGTTGGGGTCGGACGTTCTCCACCCAGGTAGTGCAGGGCCACGGCTTTCTGCAAGCCAATGTCGTCGACCGGCCAGACATCGGGACGTCGCAGGTTGAAAATCAGGAACATCTCCGCCGTCCAGCGGCCGATACCGCGCACGTCGGTGAGTTCGGCGATGACGGTTTCGTCGTCGCGCTTCTTCCAGCGCGCGGGCTGGATGCGTTCATCGATGAAATGCCCGGCGAGATCGACAAGGTATTCGACCTTGCGGCGCGACAGGCCGCAGGCGGCGAGCGTGTCCAGATCGATTGCGGCGATGCGTTCGGGTGCCACGGTTTCGGCCAGCGCCTCGAAGCGCGCCCAGATGCTGTCGGCGGCTTTCACCGAAATCTGCTGGCCGACGATGGCGCGCGCAAGCGTCTGGAAGGGATCGCCGCGCGTGCCGAGCACGCAGTCGGGGTAGCGCGCGATAAGCGCGGCCATCACCGGATCGTCCGCCGCGAGTTCGGCGCAGGCAAACTTCCAGTAGGCGGGCGCTTTCACAGCAAGATGATGTCGTACTGTTCCTGCGGATAAGTCGTTTCGACCTGCAGCGACACCGGCTTGCCGATGAAGTCGATCAACTGGGCGAGGCTGTCGGACTCTTCATCGAGAAACAGGTCCACCACACTTTGCGCGGCAACGATGCGGTATTCACGTGCACCGAACTGGCGCGCTTCGCGCAGGATCTCGCGCAGCACGTCGTAGCACACGGTTTGCGCGGTCTTGATTTCTCCACGCCCGGCGCAAGTAGGGCAAGGTTCGCACAACACGTGGGCCAGCGATTCGCGCGTGCGCTTGCGCGTCATTTCCACCAGTCCCAGCGAGGAGAAACCACTGACAGTCGTGCGGGTGGGATCACGCGCCAGGGTTTTCTTCAGTTCGGTGAGCACCGCCTCCTGATGCTCGGCGTTGTCCATGTCGATGAAGTCGATGATGATGATGCCGCCGAGGTTGCGCAGGCGCAGTTGCCGTGCGATGGACTGCGCGGCTTCGAGGTTGGTCTTGAAGATGGTGTCATCGAAGTTGCGCGCCCCGACGAAGCCGCCGGTGTTGACGTCGACAGTGGTCAGCGCCTCGGTCTGGTCGATGATGAGGTAACCGCCGGACTTGAGATCGACGCGCCGTCCCAGCGCCTTGGCGATTTCGTCCTCGATCGAGTGGAGGTCGAACAGCGGGCGGTCGGCGCCGTAGTGCTGCAGCTTGTCGAGCACGGCGGACGTGTAGCTCTGCGCGAACTCGGCCATGCGCTGGTAGGTTTCGCGCGAGTCGACGAGGATGCGGGTGGTGTCGCTGTTGACGAAGTCGCGCAGCACGCGCAGCGAGAGATCGAGGTCCTGATACAGCGAACACGGCACGACGCAGTTGCCGCGCGACTGGATATTCGTCCACAAGCGCCGCAGGTAATCGATATCGGCCTGCATTTCGGCGTCTTCCGCGGTTTCGGCCATGGTGCGCACGATGAAGCCGCCGCTGGCGTCGGCCGGCATCAGCTGTTGCAGCTTCTGCCGCAACTGTTCGCGCTCTTCCTCGCCTTCGATCTTCTGCGAAATGCCGATATGCGTTTCCTGCGGCAGATACACCAGATAGCGGCCGGCAAAGCTGATCTGCGTGGACAGCCGCGCGCCCTTGGTGCCGATCGGGTCCTTGATCACCTGCACCATCAGGCTCTGGCCTTCGTGCAGGATCTGTTCGATTGGCCGCTCGGGTTCGTTGCCGTGGCGCTCCACCCAGATGTCGGCCACATGGAGAAAGGCCGCGCGCTCGAGACCGATGTCGATGAAAGCCGACTGCATCCCGGGCAGCACGC
The DNA here is from genome assembly GCA_041750575.1 of Thiobacillus sp. GTDB lineage: Bacteria > Pseudomonadota > Gammaproteobacteria > Burkholderiales > Thiobacillaceae > Thiobacillus. Next base: position 4,514 of record JBGSZD010000246.1, read on the forward strand.
GCACCACGCGCCCCATGTAGATATTGCTGACCAGCCCGCGGCACTGCGCACGCTCGATATGCAGCTCCTGCACCGCGCCCAGGTGCAACACCGCAACGCGGGTTTCCTGCGGGGTGACGTTGACGAGAATTTCTTCGCTCATGGCAAAAGGCTTTTAAATTTCCAAATCGAAGCTGACGGCATAAAACCAGCTATCAGTTTTGATTTGGGAACGGGTCGGTTCGATGGCTCTCAGACGACGAGGCCGAAGCTTCTCAACAATACCGCTGTGTCGTATAACGGCAGTCCCATGATGCCGCTGTAGCTGCCCTCGATGTGTTCGACATACGCACCGGCGCGCCCCTGGATGCCATAGGCGCCGGCTTTTCCGAGGTATTCGCCGGTTTCCAGATAGCGCGCGATGGCCTCGGCGTCGAGTGCGGAAAAGCGCACCGAGCTGGTTGACAGCCGCAACTCGACCCGTGCTTCGTGCTGCATCGCGACCGCGGTGTGCACGCGATGCTCGCTGCCGGACAGGCGCGCCAGCATGGACTCGGCC
>JBGSZD010000247.1:0-4529 GCA_041750575.1 Thiobacillus sp.
ACCACCCCTATCCGACGACGGTACGGCTGGAGGCCGACGCGCAGGGACACGGCTACATGCTGTCGATCACCTGCGCGGATCGCGGGGGCTTGCTGTTTGCCGTGGCCGACGCGCTGATGCGGCACGAGGTCGGCGTCTATGCCGCGAAAATCGACACCTTGGGCGAACGGGTCGAGGATACCTTCCTGATCCGGGGAGAGAGGCTGCAAACAGCCAAGGGACGCGACGCGCTGGAGGCCGACCTCCGCGCCGCATTAGAGTGACTAGCGGACAGGTCTTGCGTATTCGTCGACGTAGCTGCCGCGTGCCGGCGCCTTGCGCGCAGGCGGTGTTTTCTTGCGCACGCCGTCAGCCGGTTTCTTGATTTTGTCGTCCGCCTCGGTTTTGGGGCGCGTACGACTTCGCCCCGGCCGAACCGTCGAACCGACTGTTGCCGTGGCAAACGCGGATCGAGGCAGATCAATGTCAACTGGCAATTCGAACAGATGCATCATGCAGCCTCCCGCCATTCCTTGAGGCTGCCCGCCAGGGTGCGGGTCAGCGCGATGAGGCTGCCCAGCGCGTCGACACTGGGGGCGGACTCGCAGGTACCGATCTTGCTGTCGGCGTACACCGACAGAATCAGCAGGTTGTGCTGCACTTCCAGCGGCAGCGCCAATTTGCCATCGGCCAGGCCGGCCTGGATGCCGTACCACACGGCGCGGCTGGCAGCCAGGGCAGCAGCCAGTTCCGTATCGCGGTCGAGGGCGTTCCAGTTGCGTTGCACCTTCATCAACCGGGCGGCGATGTCGTCGAGCTGGGCCGCTTCGCTCAACATCACCTCGGCGCGTTGAATGCGACTCTGGGCCTGCTGGATCTGTAATTCCGGGTTCATTATTGTCCTGTTGTCCTTGCTGCTTCTGCCGAGGCACCTTGCCCACGGTTACGCTTCAAGTTAGCGGCGACGACGGGGACAACTTTAGGCATGCTAAATGCGTGCCCGCGAACGTCGAAGACCCGTCAATCGTCCTGCAGGTTTTGTCCCGGAAACAGGGTGTCGGTGAAACCGAAATAACGCAGGTCGCGAATGCGCATGGGATACAGAATGCCGCGCAGGTGATCGACTTCGTGCTGCACCACGCGAGCATGAAAATCGCTCACGCTGCGGTCGATGGCCTGCCCGGTGGCATCGAAACCCTGATAACGCAAGGCAGTGTGACGCGGCACCAGGCCGCGCATGCCCGGCACCGACAGGCAGCCCTCCCAGCCTTCCTCCATCGCGTCGGACAAGGGAGTAAGCGCCGGGTTGATGAGGACAGTAAACGGCACGTTTTCGACATCGGGATAACGCGGATTGGCGCTGACCTCGAAAATCACCACCTGCAGGCCAACGCCGATCTGCGGTGCCGCCAAGCCGGCGCCGTTGAGCGCACGCATGGTGTCGTGCATGTCGACGATCAGTTGCGCCAGTTCGGGCGAAACGAAATCCTCCACTGGCAGCGCCGGCGTCATCAGACGCGGGTCGCCCATCTTCAGGACATCGCGGATCGCCATGGCTGCTCCAGTTGGGTCAGGTCGTCGCTTTCCAGCCAACGCCAGGTACCGGGCATCAGGCTCGTGGGCAAGGCATAGTCGCCGATGGCTTCGCGGTGCAGGCTGTCCACCCGGTTGCCGGTCGCGGCAATCATGCGCTTGACCTGATGGTATTTGCCCTCGGCCAGCGTCAGTCGCAGCGTTCGTTCGTCGAGCACCTCGCATGCCAGCGCGGCGATCGGCGCCGGCTCGTCGTTGAGTTGCACACCGCTGCGCAGGGCATCCAGCATGCCATCGCTCAGGGTCTCGGCGCAGACGGCACGATAGACCTTTGCCACCCCTTTTTTCGGCGAAATCATGCGGTGGATGAACTGGCCGTCGTCGGAAAACAGCAGCAGGCCGGTGGTGTCCTGATCGAGCCGTCCCACGCATTGCACGCCGCGCTGCAGCAGCGGCGGCGGCAACAGGGCAAACACGCTGTGATGATGGCTGGGATGATGCGAGCATTCGTAGCCGGTGGGCTTGTGCATCAGCACATAGGCTTTTTCACGATAAGACCAGGTAACGCCATCGAGGGTCAGTTCCAATACGGCAGGATCGACTTCGGCCTCGGGGTCGTCGCAAAGCACGCCGTTGACCTCGACCGCGCCCGCCCTCACCTGGGCCACGCAGACCTTGCGCGAACCGAATCCCTGCGACTGCAGCGCGCGATAAAGTTTCATACAGCGAGTTTCATCCGCTCAGAACGCACACAGCCCATTGGCGTCGTTGGTCACCAGTTGTTCCAACAAGTGGCGCACCTGCAGCATCACTTCGCCCAGCACGGACTGGATTTCGCCCATCTGGATACCCTCCGCCGACAGGCCGCGCCCGGCCGCATAGTTCACCACGACCCCTACCGCCGCGTAGCAAAGTTCGAGTTCGCGCGCCAGATACGCTTCCGGCATGCCGGTCATGCCCACCATGTCGGCCCCGTCACGCTCGATGCGATTGATTTCGGCGGCTGTTTCCAGGCGTGGCCCCTGCACCGCGCCGTACACACCGCCGTCGCGCAGGCGGATGCCAGCGCTTGCCGCAGCCTGCAGCAACGCAGCACGCATTGCATCGCAGTAGGGGAAGGTGAAGTCGAGATGCACGACCGGTTTGTCGCTGCCGACAAAATACGTGGCCGCCCGGCCATGCGTGTAGTCGATGATCTGGTCGGGGATGACCAGTATGCCGGGAATCAATTCGGGGTGGATGCCGCCGACGGTCGCTACCGATACCACGCGGTTGACGCCGTGGTCTTTCAGCGCCCACAGGTTGGCACGGTAGTTTACCTCGTGCGGCGGAATAGTGTGGCCGTAGCCGTGGCGCGCCAGAAAGATCACTTCCTGATCGCACAGGCGGCCAAAGGTCAATGCGCCGGATGGCTCGCCGTAAGGCGTGCGCGCGACCTTGCGATGGGTGATTTCCAGATTGGCCAACTGCGTGAGCCCGGTGCCGCCGATAATACCCAACATGATTATTTGTCCTTTAAAGCGTAGATGGCAGGCAGATTGCGCCACAGCCCGTAAGCGTCCATGCCGCAGCCGAACACATAGCGGTTGGGCACGATCAGCCCCACGAAGTCGGCCCGGATCGGTTTGTCCAGGCCGTTGTCCTTGTCGGTCAGCACCGCCGACCATACCCGCGCCGCGCCCATGTCCATGAGCTTGTCGCGGATCGCCGCCAGGGTTTCGCCTTCGTCCAGGATATCGTCCAGCACCAGCACGTTGCGGCCCGCCACGTTCTGCCCCGGCAGCACCCGCCATTCCATCTCGCCGCCCTGGGTCTGGCCGCGATAGCGGGTGACGTGCAGGTAATCGAATTCCAGCGGAAAGCACAACTTGGGCAGCAACTGCCCGGCGAACACGATGGCGCCGCCCATCACCGGCAGCACCAGTGGAAATTCGCCTCCCAGCGCCAAGCTGATGTCCTTGGCCAAACGTCCAATCGCGGCCTGCACGTCCGTTTCCGACGCGATGCACTCGGCGTGATCCAGCAATTCTTGGGCTTCGTTCCGTGTCATGGCGCATCCGGATCCAGGAAAAGTCGGCAGTCTACCCGCAAGCGGTAAGCCGCTGAAGTAGCAACACCCATACCCCATGAGGTGTGGGCCGATGTTTCCAGACCGAGCACGGGTCGAGTAAGCTTGCGCCATGTCGATTTTCACCCCCGCCTCCCACGCTCTGGATGCCTCCGGCTGGCTGGCTGGCACTCGCAGGCTGCCCTCGCCCAATCGCGACGCGCGCCCGGACGGCATGGCCATCGAGCTCATCGTCATCCACAATATTTCGCTGCCGCCGGGCGTGTTCGACGGCGACGCAGTGATCGACCTCTTCACCAACCGGCTCGACTGGGACGCACATCCGTATTACCAGGGCATCCGCGGCCTCCAGGTGTCGGCCCACTTTTTCATTCGCCGCGATGGCGCGTTAATTCAGTTCGTGCCATGTACGCTGCGTGCCTGGCATGCAGGCGCGTCGACCTGGATGGGGCGCGAACGCTGCAACGATTTTTCCATCGGCATCGAGCTCGAAGGCAGTGATGATGTGGCATTCACCGAAGCCCAGTACGCGGCCCTGATCCCGCTGGTCCGACAGCTGAGACAGGCTTATCCGATTCGTGCGGTAGTGGGCCATAGCGACATCGCGCCGGGGCGCAAAACCGATCCCGGCCCTCATTTCGACTGGCAGCGTTTCCGTGCGCCTGGTGCGTAAGCGGATTGCCTCATCCGCCCTCGCGCTGCTGGCGCTGCTAACGCTCGCCGGCTGCGCCCCCACCCTCAAGCTCAACCCCGAACGCCCCGTTACGCACGCCGTCTCGAATCACGTCGACGGCTTGTTGAAAACGCAACTGGCGGCGCATATCCCGCCCGGCGAGTCGGGCTTTCACCTGCTGCCATCGGGAAAAGCCGCACTCGCCGCCCGCCTGGCGCTGGCCCAGCGCGCCGCCCGCACGCTCGACGTGCAGTATTACCTGTTCCACAACGACAC
>JBGSZD010000248.1:0-3944 GCA_041750575.1 Thiobacillus sp.
ACTGCCTGGCCGAGGCCCAGCGCGGTGCCGGAGGGCGCATCGACCTTGTGGCGATGATGCGCCTCGATGATCTCGATGTCGTAGCCATCCTTCAGCACCTGTGCGGCCAATTCGGCGAGCTTCATCAGCAGGTTCACGCCCACGCTCATGTTGGGCGCGAACACGACGGGAATCCGTTGCGCCGCTGCTGCGATGCGCGCCTTGCCCGCCTCGTCGAATCCGGTGGTACCGATCACCAGCGGCACGCCCGCCGCGACGCAGGCATCCAGATAGGCAAAGGTCGCTTCGGGCCGGGTGAAATCGATCAGCGCCTGCGCGCCTTGCAAAGCCTTGGTTGGCTGGTCGCTCACGCACACACCGCTGGCCGCGCCCCAGGCAGCAGCGGCATCCTGCCCCACCAGCGGACTGCCGGAGCGGTCAATCGCCGCATGAAGCTCCACCCCGGTATCGCTCGCCACCGCCTCGATCAGCGCACGCCCCATGCGGCCGGATACGCCGGCAATCGCAACCCGCACGGTCATGGTTTGGTGCCGCGCAGTATCGACAGCACTTTTTCCTCGACGATCAGCCAGCGGCCATCGCGTTCGGTCATGCGCACCTGCTTGACCACCGCATCGCGATAGTTGTCAGAGCGGTAAAACTGGTTGAAGGTCACCGTTACCGTGCCGTCGTCGGCGCGGTCGACCGAAGGCGAATCGATCTTGAGTTCAATGTTCTTCGCCACGCCCAGCAGCAGACGACGGCGTTTTTCCCAGTCCGTCCGGCTACCGCCGCCTTGCGGGACGAAGCTGGCGTCGTAAGCCGCCAGATAGGCTTCGTCGTCGCGTCGCGACCAGGCATTGGCCCAGTCGTTCAGGGACTTCAGCACCGGATCGTCGCTTGCCACCACTGCGGCATTCGATTCGGGAAAGGTCGGAATGACATCGGGCTTGATTTGCGCCACATCGGTTTCCGGCTGCAGGCTCAATTCTGCCGGCGGACGCGGATCGACATACGCCGGCGCGTTCTTCGGGCTGGGCAAAGGCGGCACGATGCTGTTTGTCGGCGCCGGCGTCGGCACAGGTTTCGGCGCCGGTTCAGCTGCCTTTTTGGTCGCCGGTATCGCAACCACTGCGTTTGCCGCAACGACAGAGGACGTCTCGGCCTTGGGCGCGACAGGTGCTGGCGGCTCGGATCGGGACTGGGTTTCCGGGGCGGGCATGGCTTGCGGCGTGGACGAAGCCGGCTTCGCGTCGGCCTCGGCAACAGCCAGTGTCGTCACCGTTCCGGTTTTTGCCTCAGCCGGCGCGTTCGGTGCAGGGTTTGCGGAAGACGGCGCTGCGTCCGTGGCTTCGGGCAGATCGCCTTCGATGCGCGCCAGTGTGTCGCCTTCGAAAAACAGCGTGATACCCCGCTGCTCGGCCAGTTTGCCCGCTTTGTAATTCACGTACACATAGTCCCAGCGATCGTTGCGGAACGGATCGATCACCAGCGGCGTACCTAGCAGAAAGCGAACTTGCGAGCGGTTCAAACCGGGTTTGAGTCGAGCGACGTTTTCCTGGTCGAGCGCATTACCCTGCTGCACATCGATGCGGTGCGGACCGATGTTGACGCTGGAACACCCCGCGGTCAGGCTCAGAAGTAAAAGAGGAATCAGGTATTGACGCATGGCCAGGAAACCGAAAAGGTTTGGGCGGTTGGAAAAAAACGTATCATAACGTATTCGCGTTCCCACCCTGGAGACCCCATTGAGCAATCCGTCCGATCTCAAAAACATCGGTCTCAAAGCCACCCTGCCGCGCCTGAAAATCCTCGATTTGTTCGAGCAAAGCGACAAGCGCCACATGACCGCAGAAGAGGTGTATCGCCTGTTGTCCGACGAAGGTCAGGATATCGGTCTCGCCACGGTTTACCGCGTGCTCACCCAATTCGAGCAAGCCGGGCTGCTGATGCGCCATCACTTCGACAGCGACAAGGCAGTGTTCGAACTGAACCACGGCGAGCACCACGACCACCTGGTCTGCCTGCAATGCGGCAAGGTCGAAGAGTTTTACGACAGTGAAATCGAAAAGCGCCAGCAGCGCATCGCCAAGGAACGCGGCTTTACCATCCACGACCACTCGCTGCAGATCTACGCCGACTGCATCAAGGAAAACTGCCCCAACCGCAAGTCGGGCGACGGCCGTCACCGAACATAAGGCGCCACTGCCGCACACAACGCCGTCACGCCTTCGAGCAGGCGCGGCGTTGGGCGGTGCAGTCGATCCGCATCCAGTCGCGCAAACGCCTGCTTTTTGACTGCCGGCAAATTGGCAAAGCGCTGCCACTGGCGACGCATGTCGGGTGCGTCGCTGCCGCTCAAGATCAGTTCAGGTGCACGCCGCAACACCGCCTCACGCGATACCACCGGCGAGAGCGCGTGCAGGTCGGCGAACACATTGCGGGCGCCGCACAAGGTCAGCGCATCGCTGATCCAGTGCGTCCCCCCCACTGTCATCAGCGGGCGATCCCACACTTGATAAAACACGCTGACGGGCGGCTGCCGGGTAGCCCGCCCTCGCAATTTGGCCAGCCCCGCAGAAAAATCCCGGGCAGCTGCTTCTGCTTGTTCAGCATGCCCGCTGGCACGCCCGATCAGGCGCAGCAGGCGTGCCACGTCATCGAGCCGGGTGGCTTGCGTATGCAGCACGGGGAGCCCCATTTTTTTCAGGCCATGAATGTCCGCCGCACGGTTGCCGCCCATCCAGACAATGACCAGATCGGGCTTCAGCGCCAGGATGCGCTCGAAGTTGACGCGGCTGTAGTCGCCGATACGTGGCAGCACCAGCGCCGCCTGCGGGTAATCGCTGGCGCTGTCCACGCCAACCACCTGCGATCCCGCGCCAACTGCAAACAGCAATTCGGTGAGATGCGGCGTCAGCGAGATGATGCGCTGAGGCGGCCGGTCAAATTCGAGGGTGTGCCCTGCGTCATCGACCAGCCGGATGGGCGCCGCCTGCGCTGGCGCAATCAACAGCAGGCACAGGCAGACAACGAGGTGGTGAATCACCGATCGGCGCGCAGGCTGGCGTGAAAAATCAGGCTCGCGCGGTCGCTCTCGAATCGCAGTCGGGTAAACGAAGCCGTCGGCACTTCAATCCGGTAGGCATGCACCAGTGGAATATGCAGCGCCCAGGCCAGCGCCATGCGCATCACCCCGGCGTGCCCCACCAGCAGCACGTGCTGGCCGGTATGTTGCGCGAGCAGGTCTTTCAGGCTGGCGGCAACTCGGGCATGAAAGTCGGCCAGCGGCTCGGCGCCGGCCGGGCGCGCGTTCACCGGGTCGGCCTTGAAACGCACCAGCGTACCGGGGGCATCCGTTTCGATCTCGGCGGCCGACTTGCCTTCCCATTCGCCGAAACCGACCTCCTTCAGCCGCTCATCCAGTGCCAACGGCAAGCCGTGGCGATCGGCCAGGGCTTCGGCAAACGCGCGGCAGCGCAGCAAAGGCGACGACACGATGCGGGTCCACGGCGGCGTATCGACCACTGCCGCCTGCATCTGCGCCCAACCCTTTTCCGACAGCGGGTCGTCGATCTGCCCGCGATACCTGCGCCCGCCGACGGGCTCGCCGTGGCGCATCAGGTCGAGCGTGACAGTCACGCCAACACCACCAGGTTGTCGCGGTGGATCAACTCCGGCTCGTCCATGTAGCCGAGTTCGGCCTCGATGGCGCTGCTTGGCTTGCCGGCGATGCGGCGTGCCTCGCTGGCGCTGTAATTGGTCAAGCCACGGGCGATTTCGCGCCCGCTGGCATCGACCACCGCCACCACTTCGCCGCGCTCGAATTCGCCGGTGACGCCTTTCACGCCGACCGGCAACAGGCTCTTGCCGTCTTCGCGCAAGGCGCGCACTGCGCCGTCGTCGAGCACCACGCTACCGCGCAGTTGCAGGTGGTCGGCGAGCCACTGCCGCCGCGCGGCGAG
>JBGSZD010000249.1:0-11505 GCA_041750575.1 Thiobacillus sp.
GCGACACCGCTGCCGAACTGCTCAACCTGTACGCGCTGCGCGCCGCACGCGAGGGCCATGCGTTCAAGTTCACGCCGCACGACTACGAGGCCTTCGCCGAGGGTTTCGGCTACGAGGAAACGCCCGATCAGGCCGCCGCCATCGCCGCGGTGATGGCCGACATGCAGTCCGGCAAGCCGATGGACCGGCTGGTCTGCGGCGATGTCGGTTTCGGCAAGACCGAGGTCGCCCTGCGCGCCGCCTTCATGGCGGTGATGGGCGGCTACCAGGTGGCCGTGCTGGTGCCGACCACGCTCCTGGCCGAGCAGCATTTCAATAATTTCTCCGACCGCTTCTCCGCTTGGCCGATCAAGCTCGCCGAACTGTCGCGCTTCCGCAGCCCCAGAGAACAGTCTGAAGCCCTGCAGGCCCTCGCCGACGGCAAGCTCGACATCGTCATCGGCACCCACCGGCTGATCCAGAAGGATGTGAAGTTCGCCCGCCTCGGTCTCGTGATCCTCGACGAGGAACACCGCTTCGGCGTGCGACAGAAGGAACAGCTGAAGGCGCTGCGCGCCGAGGTCGACGTGCTGACGCTGACCGCCACCCCAATCCCGCGCACGCTGGCGATGTCGCTCGAAGGCATCCGCGACTTTTCGGTGATCGCCACCGCGCCGCAGAAGCGTCTGGCGATCAAGACCTTCGTCCAGTCGTTTTCGAACGGGCTGATCCGCGAAGCCGTCCTGCGTGAGCTGAAGCGCGGCGGCCAGGTATATTTCCTGCACAACGAGGTCAGCACCATCGAAGCCATGCGCGAGCGGCTGGAAAAACTGCTGCCCGAAGCGCGCATCCGCGTCGGCCACGGCCAGATGGGGGAGCGCGAGCTGGAACAGGTGATCCGCGATTTCTACCAGCAGCGCTACGACATCTTGTTGTGCACCACCATCATCGAGACCGGCATCGACATCCCGACCGCCAACACCATCCTCATCAACCGCGCCGACAAATTCGGCCTGGCGCAGCTGCACCAGTTGCGCGGCCGGGTCGGGCGCTCGCACCATCAGGCCTTCGCCTATTTGCTGGTGGAAGAGGATCGAACCCTGACACCCCAAGCGAAGAAACGCCTGGAAGCCATTCAATTAATGGAAGAACTGGGCTCCGGATTCCACCTGGCCATGCAGGATATGGAAATCCGCGGCGCCGGCGAAGTGCTGGGCGACAAGCAAAGCGGCGAGATCCTCGAAGTCGGCTTTTCGCTCTACAACGACATGCTCTCCAGTGCCGTGGCGAGCCTCAAAGCCGGCAAGGAACCCGACATGAGCCAGCCGCTCGGCGTGGTGTCCGAGATCAACCTGCACCTGCCCGCGTTGTTGCCCGTCGATTACTGTCCTGATGTGCATGAGCGGCTGGTGCTGTACAAACGTCTGGCGAGCTGCCAGACACTGGACGACCTGACGATCATGCAGGAGGAACTGGTGGACCGCTTTGGCGAGTTGCCCGACACTGCCCGCGCGCTCCTGGCCGTCCATCGCCTGCGCCTGTCCACCCGCGCCTACGGCATCGTCAAGCTCGACGTGTCTGGCGAGGGCATGAGTGTGCAATTCGCGCCCAACCCGCCCATCGATCCGGGTAGAATCATCCAATTAATACAAGGCAAGGCGGGCTACAGGCTGGCGGGACCCGACCGTCTGAAGCTGAATACTGCCCTCCCCGATATCAGCCGACGCGTGGGTGCAGTCACCGCCTTCCTCGCCGCGCTCGGCGATCCCATTCCAACCGCAAAATAAGCATTTATGAACCTGATCCAGCCCTTCGCCGCCCTCCGACCCGCTTCTGGCCGTGCCAACGATGTCGTCGCGCCGCCCTACGACGTGCTCTCCACCGCCGAAGCGCGCGAGCGCGTCAATGGCCGCCCGTGGAGTTTCCTGCATATTTCCAAGCCGGAAATCGACCTGCCCGCCGACACCAATCCCTATGCGCCCGAGGTCTACGCCAAGGGTGCGGAGAACCTGCGCAAGCTGATCGAAGCGGGTGTGCTGACGCGCGACCCCGTAGCGTGCTACTACGCCTACCGCATCGTGATGGGCAGCCACAGCCAGACTGGCCTGGTGGCTGCGGCGTCGGTGGCGGACTACGACACCAACCGCATCCGCAAGCACGAGTTCACCCGTCCGGACAAGGAAGACGACCGCGTGCGGCAGATCGATGCGCTCGACGCGCAGACCGGCCCGGTGCTGCTGGCCTACCCCGCTGCGCCCGAGGTGGATGCGATTCTGGCGACGGCCTCTGCTGGCACGCCCGATTCCGATGCCGAACTCGACGGCGTGCGGCATACGCTGTGGGTGATCCGCGATGCGGCGATCCAGGCGCGCATCACCGCCGCCTTCAACGCCATGAACGCGCTCTACATCGCCGACGGCCACCACCGTTCGGCGTCAGCTTCGCGCATTGCTGCTGCGCGTAAAGCAGCCAACCCAGCGCACACCGGCAACGAACCATACAACTTCTTCCTCTCGGTGATTTTCCCGGCGCACGAGATGGCGATCATGGATTACAACCGGGTGATCACCGATCTCAACGGCCTGTCGGCGGAGACTTTCCTGACCAAAATCACCAGCGCATTCAGTGTCGAACTCGCTGCCGCTGCGGTCAAACCCGAACGGCCGGGCGTGTTCGGCCTCTATCTGGCCAGCAAGTGGTATCGCCTGACCATACGCGCCGACCTGATCCCGGCCGACCCGGTCGGGCGGCTGGACGTAAGCCTGCTGCAGAACAACCTGATTGCGCCCATCCTCGGCATCGCCGACCCGCGCCGCGACAAGCGCATCGATTTCGTCGGCGGCATCCGCGGCCTGGCCGAGCTGGAAAAGCGCGTCAACAGCGGCGAAATGGCGCTGGCTTTCGCGCTCCACCCCACCCGCATGGAAGACCTGATGGCGGTGGCCGACGCCAACGAAGTGATGCCGCCCAAATCCACCTGGTTCGAGCCCAAACTGGCGGATGGCCTGGCTTCCCATGTGCTAAGGTAAATTCACGCTAAAGGTTTGTCGGATACTGCCGTATTCCATTTAAGTAGTTTTTTATGGAATACAGGCCACAGGAACCCAGCTCGTGAAAATCGACAAGCGCATCACCCCGCCCGCCGCCGCCAAAGTCTCTTCCGCCAAAGGCAAGGGTGCGGGTAAAACGTCCGCCCCCGCTACGGGCAGCGATTCGCTGACGCTGACCGATTCCAGCACCCGCATCCGCGCGCTGGAATCGCAACTCGCCTCGGTCGATGTCACCGACGCGGGCAAGGTGGAATCGGTCAAGGCCGTGCTGGCGGACGGCAGCTTTACTGTCGACGCCGAAGTGGTGGCCGACCGTCTGATCGACCACACCAAGGAAACCCTGCGCAAACGTCCGCGCAAAAAGTAAAATCCAGCCTCGATTGTTCTATCGGGGCATCTCATGAACGAAATCATTCTGACCGTCACCGGCATGACCTGCGGCGGCTGCGTCAACAGCGTACAAAAAGTACTCGCCGCCCTGCCGGGCGTGCAAGGCGTGGACGTTACGCTCACACCCGGTCAGGCACGCGTCGTTTACGACCCATCCAAAACTGACCGCGCTGCGCTGGCGCAGGCCGTCGTCGACGCCGGGTTTGGCGTGGCCGCCTGAGACCCACGCAGTCGGACACGCGTCATTCCGCGCTCAAGCTCGATCCACAGAGTTTTTCCAGCGGTTCGGGGCTGTGTATACAGTTACCCTGCACATAGTCCACCCCTATTTGCCGCAACATGGCCAGCGTTTGATCCGTTTCGACGTACTCGGCCACGGTCTTCAGGCCCATCTGGTGGCCGATGCGATGAATGGCCTCGACCATGGAACGGTCGATCGGATTGCTCACGATGTCGCGCACAAACGCGCCATCGATCTTGAGGTAGTCCACTTTCAGGTTTTTTAGATAAGTGAACGACGACAGGCCGCTGCCGAAATCGTCCAGCGCGAAGCTGCAACCGAACTCGCGCATGGCTTCGATAAATTCGTTAACCACCGCAAGATTGCCGATGGCTGCTGTTTCAGTAATCTCAAAACACAAATGCGGCCCTATGGCGGGTTTTTCCTGTAAATGCATCAACAGTTTGCTGCGGAATGCCGGGTCTTTCAGCGATGCGCCCGACAAATTGACCGCGAACAGGCAATGATGGCTTTGCTCGGCCGATAGATAGCGGGTGCACAAGCGCAGCGTTTCCTCGATCACCCAGCTGTCCAGCGAGGGCATGATGAAATAACGCTCGGCTGCTGGAATGAAGGCCATCGGCAGGATTTCGCTGCCGTCGTCGTCCACCATCCGCAACAACAATTCGACGTGTCGACTGGATTCGACCGCGCCATCGGTACGGCGGATTTCCTGCCAGGACAGGCGCAAGCGATTTTCTTCCAGCGCCCGCTGAATCCGCGTCACCCACTGCATTTCGCCACGATGGCGCACCAGATCGGTGTCGCGGCTTTCGTAGACGTGTATCTGGTTGCGGCCGCGATCCTTGGCCACATAGCACGCGGCATCCGCCGCCGACAGCAGACTCGCTGCGGTGCTGCTGTCGCGGTTGATCGCCACCATACCCACGCTCATGCCGACCGCGAAAATGCGATCGCCCCACTTGAAGCGGAAGCGCTGTACTTCGGCGCGGAACGTGTCGGCCACTTCCAGCGCGTCGGCCATACTGCAGTTTTCCAGCAGCAAGGCGAATTCGTCGCCGCCCAGGCGGGCCAGCGTATCGCGCTCGCGCAGATTGCCTTTGAGCAGCAGTGCCAACTGGCGCAGCAACTCGTCGCCTGCCGCATGTCCGCAGGAATCGTTGATCACCTTGAATTGATCGAGGTCCATGTAGCACAGCGCGTGTTCCCGACCCTGCTGCATCGCCGACAGCAGCATGCGCTCCAGCCGCTGCTCGAACTCACGCCGGTTGATCAGCCCCGTGAGCGCATCGTGGCTGGCCTGATAGATCAGGCGCGCTGTTGCCTGGTCGATCTTTTCCTGCATCTGGTCCTGCATCGTCTGCAAATGCGCGGCCATGTGATTGACGCCGCGCTGCAGCATGCCCAGCTCGGCCTGCCCGGATTGTTCCACCCGCTCGTCCAGATGCCCCTCGCCGATGCGGCTGACCGTATGCGTCAAGGCCAGAATCGGCCGCGTGATCTGGCGCCCGATGCGCCAGGCGAGATACAGGCTGACCCCCATCCCCGCCAGCAGGATGGCCAGGCTGCGCAGAATGGCATCGCGCTGGCTCTTGATGGTGGCGCTACGCGACACGTCCAGCCCCACCCAGCCCAGCAGCCGCGTCTGGGTGCCTGGCAAGGCCGCACGATTGTCGACGTCCTGGAAATCGTCGACCGCCACTTCGGTGCGCGTAATCGGTGCGTAGTAGACCAGCCTGTCCTCGTATTCGACCTGGTGAATACGGTCGGCTGGCAGGACACTTTGTACCGGATCGGTCCAGTTGCCCAACCCCACCTGCACCAGCCACTTGCCATTGTCGGAAAAGACCGCCACCCCGCGGATGTCCGGCTCGACCGCCGTTTTTTCCAGCAAGGTCTGCAACACCTCGATATTGCCAGAGGCCACCCCATACTCGGCCGCCGGTGCCAGTTGGCGTGCAATCGCCACGGCGCGGGCACGCAGGGACTGATCGAGATCGTCGATCTTTCCTGTAATCAGCTGAAACAGCAGCAACACCCCGATGATGGCCACCGGCACCATGGCCAGGCCAATCACGCGACCGCGTATACCCAGCGCATACGCCATCAGCGCCCTTCTCCCAAACTTTTTTCCAGTGCTTCTTCCGACGGCAAGGTAAAGCCGAGCGAGCGCTCCACCTGCTCATTGATCGAGATGCTGAAATACGCTGGATACGCGGGTGCAGGCAAGCGCAACGACGGGTCGCCCAGGGCACTTCTCACCCATTCGGCGGCCTGCCGGCCGATTTGCGCCGGACTGGAATGCAGCGACAACAGCGCGCCGGCCCGCGTCAGCGAACGCGAATAGCCAAGCACCGGCTCACGATACCGATACGAGGTCAGAAACAGGCTTTGTGCCGTGTTGCGGTTGAACACCAGCGGATCGGGCACCGCCAGTAGCAAATCGGCTTCGGACAATACGTTTTCGAGCGGGCCGATCAGGCGCTCGCCCTCCTTCAACGTGGCATGGACCAGCCCGAGCCGCTGCCCAAGCAGCGTCTCCTCCAGTTCGCCGAGCAATCCCGCCTGCTCTTCGCTCAGCAGCACGCCGACACGGCGCACCTCGGGAAAGGCCAGGCGTATCAATTGCGCCTGCCGATCAAGCGGCTGGTCGATATAGATCGCGGAGCGGGTGCGCCCACCTTCAGCCAGGCGGGCGCGCCCGCTGCGGAGGTACCACGCTCGTGGCACCAGCACGGCCAGGACGGGTGTACGGGACGGCAGCGCCATCAGGGAATCGGCTGCCCGCACGCCGACCGCGATCACCATGCGCGCGTCGTTCAGAGCGGCAGTCGTCGCATTCTCGGCGTAGACGCGACCGACCTCGTGGCCGCCATCGTCGAGATGCGCACGAATGACTTGATAAACCTCCTGGTAGGGTGCCGAGTCGTCGCTCAATACCACGGTCACCCGCGCTGCGAACGCCTGAGCCGACAGCCCCGTCAGACAGACAGACAGCATCAGAACACGCACCCACATGCGCATTCTTTCAGCCCACATGCGTGACAGCCGAACTGTCAATCCGCGCCCCCGCCTGTAGCCAACGCAGGGGGGGCGTCCCACAGGCACGCACCCTTGCTTTCCTTGGCGATGGCGTCAAGCAGGGCTGCATGCGCGATCAGTTCGTCGTCAGTCGCCTGTAGCAGGACCGGACGTGGACGCGCGCGCGCAGTAGCTTGGCCGGCTTGCGTGCCGCGCGCTTCCAGGCCGATCGACAGGCTTTCCTGTCCCCGCGTCAGCGCCAGATAGACCGCGGCCAGCAATTCGCAGTCGAGCAGCGCGCCATGCAATGTGCGGGCCGTGTTATCGACTCCGTAGCGTTTGCACAGCGCGTCCAGGTTGTTGCGCTGGCCGGGGTGCAGGGCCTTGGCCATCGCCAGGGTGTCGGTCACGCTGTCGCACCAGGTCGTCAGCGGCGTCATCTCCAGCAGGCGCAACTCCATGTTGAGGAAGCCCACGTCGAACGGCGCGTTGTGAATGATGAGTTCGGCACCCCGGATGAAATCGACGAATTCCTGCGCAATGTCGGTAAAGCGCGGCTTGTCCTGCAGAAACTCGGGGCTGATGCCATGCACCTGCATCGCCCCGGCATCGATGTCGCGATCCGGATTCACATAACGGTGCAGATGATTGCCGGTAAGCCGGCGATTGACCATTTCCACCGCCGCCACCTCGATGATGCGATGTCCCTGGTTGGGATCGAGGCCGGTGGTTTCCGTGTCCAGAATGATTTGTCGCATGAGTTTTGTCAGAGTTATTGGACTTGCAGCACGCCCTGGTTGGCGAGCGCGTCGGCACGTTCGTTTTCGGGATGGCCGGCATGGCCGCGCACCCATTTCCATTCTATGGCGTGCTGCTGGCTCAAGGTATCCAGTTGTTGCCACAAATCCTGGTTTTTGACCGGCTTGCCCTCGGCGGTGCGCCAGTTGCGCCGCTTCCAGCCGGGCATCCACTCGCTGATGCCTTTTTGCACATATTGCGAGTCGGTGTGGACCTCGACCGTGGACGGGCGCTTCAACTGCTCCAGTGCGCGGATCACGGCGGTCATTTCCATGCGGTTGTTGGTGGTATCGCGCTCGCCGCCGTAGATTTCCGTGCGGTGTCCGGCAGACACCATCAACGCACCCCAGCCGCCGACGCCGGGATTGCCCTTGCAGGCGCCATCGCTGTAAATATAAATGGTGTCAGCGTTCACGACGGACCCGATATTGTTTGAGGTTGATCACTTTAGCCGCGGGCGACAACAAACGTTGCGCCACCGGCGTTTTCCACTGCGGCTGAATGATGTGCATGCCCTGCACCCGCTTTACCGCCTGCAGGAAATACACGCCGCCGCCCATCGCCCACCAGCGGTCGCCGGCGGGTTCCATGAACCTGAGCCTCCGTAGCCAATTCTCGCGGTTGATCGGCGGACGGTAACAGCACATACTGCCGGCCGCCACCTCCATGCCCAGCAGCACCATCCAGTCTTTCACCCGCGAAATATTCAGGAAGCTGCCGTTCCACGGGTAGCCACGCTCGCCACCCTGCAGCGTGCGAACCAGTCCCCACAGGCTGCGCGGATTGAAGCCGGCCAGAACCAGGCGGCCTTCCGGACGCAGCACGCGCTCGGCCTCGCGCAAGACCTGGTGGGGATTGGCGCTGAATTCCAGTACATGCGGCAACAGCAGCAGATCCAGCGACTGGCTCTCGAACGGCAGGAACATCGGATCGGCCCGCACCTGACCGGGCGCCTCCACCGCACACGTCACCCGTAGTGGAATACGGCTGTTGCGCAGAAAATCGAGTTGCGGCAGCCCGAGCTGCACCGCATTGAAGCCGAACACATCCGACACGGCGTTGTCGAAATAGCGTTGTTCGCGGAACAGCAGATGCTGCCCCAGCGGCGTCTCGAACCAACCGGCATTCAGCTTGGATAACATAGCCACTCTTCCTTTCCGGCAGCCCATCATGTTGACTCTCGTACCCCTGCCCGCATTCGACGACAACTACATCTGGGTGTGGCACGACGACCGTCACGCCGTCGCGATCGACCCCGGCGACCCCGCGCCGCTGATCGCTTTTCTCGACGCGCATCGGCTCGTCCTGACCGCCGTGCTCATCACCCACCATCATCGCGACCATACTGGCGGCAACGCCGCGCTGCGTCAACGCTACGACTGTGCCATCCATGCCCCGGACAACCCGCGCATTCCCGCTGTCACCCACACCCTGCACGGCGGCGATTCGGTGGACATTGCCACACCGGGTTTGCACTTCGACGTGCTGGCCACGCCCGGCCACACCCTCGACCACATCAGCTACGTCGGACACGGCTGTCTGTTCTGCGGCGACACTGTATTCGGCTGCGGCTGCGGCAAGTTGTTCGAGGGCGATCCTGCGACGATGGCCGCCAGTCTCGATGCCATCCTCGCCTTGCCCGATGCTACCCGAGTCTGCTGCGCGCATGAATACACCTTGAGCAATATCGACTTCGCCAAAACCATCGACGGCGACAATCCCGCGTTGCTCGAACGGGAACGCGACGACCGTGCGCTGCGTGCGCAAAACCGCCCCACCCTGCCTTCGACCCTGGCGCTGGAAAAAGCCACCAACCCCTTCCTGCGCTTTCACGACCCCGATATGGCCGCTTCCGCCGCGCATTATCTGAATCGCCCGCATCCCGCGCCCTTTGAGGTATTCGGTGCGATTCGCGCCGCCAAGGATGCCTGGGACGGTTGACCGATCCCTGTCCGGCCGCTTAGGATGAAGCCTTGCTGAGTACGGGAGACCGACTTGCCCGGAATCGAATTCAATCGTCTGGCGATGGCCGTACTGGCCACGTTGCTTTCTTTACCCGTTGCCGCCACGGAATCCCGCGCCAGCATCCAGACGCTGGAGTGGGGCAATCCCTCGACCCTGCAGGACAGCGCTGTCACGGACGCCGACCAGCTCGATGTCTGGCAGCGCATTCGCGACGGTTTCAAGATCGACGACACAGCGGCGGAAAATCCGCTCGTGTCTGTTCACGAAACGTGGTACGCCGCGCGGCCGGATTCCATCCGCCGCATGGTCGATCGCTCGCGTCCCTATCTGTTTCATATCGTCGAGGAAATCGATCGCCGCGCCATGCCGATGGAAATCGCCCTGCTACCGATGGTCGAAAGCGCCTTCATTCCCACCGCGCTGTCGCCTTCGGCGGCCACCGGTATCTGGCAGTTCATCCCCTCTACTGGCCGCCACTACGGCCTCAAGCAGGACACCTGGTACGACGGCCGCCGCGACTTCACCGCCGCCACCCGGGCCGCGCTCGATTACCTGGGTAAGCTTTATCTCGATTTCGGCGACTGGCAGCTGGCACTGGCCGCCTACAACTGCGGCGAGGGTTGCGTCGCGCGCGCCATCCAGAAAAACGTCCAGCTGGGCTTGCCTACCGATTACGCCAGCCTCTCCCTGCCCTCCGAAACCCGGCACTATGTACCCAAGCTGCTTGCCATCAAGCACTTGATCAGTCATCCGGAGCAATACGGCCTCGCCATCGACCTGCTGCCCAACCAGCCCTATTTCGATCAGGTCACCGTCCGCGCCAATATGGACGTCCATTCCGCCGCGCGGCTGGCAGGCATGAGCAGCGACGAGTTCCTTGCGCTCAACGCCGCCTTTCCGCGCAAGTTGATCCGCACCGACACGCCGGTCAATCTGCTGGTACCGGTCGACAAGTCGGATGCCTTCCAGCGCAACCTGGAAACCGGCAGTTGGGATTCCTGGCAAGCTTATGCCGCGCAAAAAGGCGAACGGGCGGAAGCGATCGCCAAGCGTTTCGGTGTCAGCGTCGCCCGCCTGACGGAACATAACCAACTGCATCTGAAGCGCGGCAAACTGGCCCAGGCTCAAACCATCCTCGTTCCGGTCAAAAAACGCGGTAAAGACATGGCAGAAGCGCAATTGCCGCTTTCAAACCAGGACGCAAACCTGCATTTCGTGAAACGCGGCGACACCCTGTCCAGCATCGCCCGTCGCTACGAGCTGAGCGTCGCCCAGTTGACCCAGGCCAACCCCGGCCTCGAAGGCAAGATCAAGCCTGGCCAGACCCTGCGTTTACCGCTGAGCGAACTGTCCTCACAGCCGCCAATAACCATCCAGAAAGTCGCTTTCACGTCACGGATCAGACAAGCCGCCAAGACAGTTCGTCACACCGTCAAACGCGGCGATTCCCTGCACGCCATTGCCCAGCGATATGACATCAGCCTGGCCGATCTCAAGGCGTGGAACCCGGCATTCAAAAAGAGCAGCAAAGTCCGTCCGGGCCAGAAAGTCGTCGTCAAAACGCCCTGAACCCTTACCTAGCGGGCGCTGATTTAGTCAGGCGCAGGCGGCTCGTCCGTCTTGTCCGACATCACCAGCGTCATGCCGAGCGCGGCCAGCACCATCCACAGCACCGCCGCCCAGATGCCCAGCGCATCCGACAAGGGTCCCATGAACAGCAAGGCCAGCATCGCCACGGCGAGGACGCCGTTGCCGACCCAGAAATTGCGACTGTGTTTTCCCGTGTTCAATGACTACTCCGTTTCAATAAATTCAAACCTGCCCTGCCACCCAGTGGCAGCGCACCCAATGTCCGCCACCCAGATCGGTCTGGCCGGGATAGGTTTGCCGACAGACATCGCTGGCATGCGGGCAGCGCGGATTGAAATGACAGCCGCTCGGTGGGTTGAGCGGCGATGGCTGATCGCCGGCGAGGCGAATCACCGCCTGCCCGTGCCCGGTCAGCGGTGCGATACGCGGCACCGCGGCGACCAGCGCCTGCGTGTAGGGATGGCGCGGCGC
>JBGSZD010000250.1:0-23263 GCA_041750575.1 Thiobacillus sp.
GCGAAGTGGCGACCGGCTGGACGCTGCTCGTCGTCGGCCTGCTGGCCTACGCGCTCGGTCGCTCGCAGGACATTCTGCTGTTCGAAGTCGGCTCACAGATTCCGGTCATCCTCGGCGCGCTGCTCATCACGCTGGGAACGAAATCGGCCCGCGCGCTCTGGTTCGCGCTGTTCTTCCTGCTGTTCATGATTCCGCTGCCCGGTTTTGTCGTCGATGCCGCCACCGGCCCGCTCAAGCAATACATCTCGGTGATCGCCGAGCAGGTGCTGTACACCGCCGGCTACCCCATCGCGCGCAGCGGCGTCACGCTCACCGTCGGCCCGTATCAACTGCTGGTGGCCGATGCCTGCTCCGGCCTGCATTCCATGTTCAGCCTGTCGGCCATGGGCCTGCTGTATCTCTATCTGATGCAGCACACCAGCAAGGTGCGCAATCTCATCATCATGGCCGCCATTCTGCCGATCGCCTTTGCCGCCAACATCGTGCGCGTGATGGTGCTGATCCTCGTCACCTACCACCTGGGCGACGAGGCGGGGCAGGGCTTCCTGCATGGCTTCGCCGGCATCATGCTGTTCGTCATCGGCCTGCTGTTCCTGTTCGCGCTCGACGGCATCCTCGGCTTCATCTTCCCCGACCGCCCGCGCACGCGGGCGCAGGGCTGACGTCATGCGCATGCAATCGAACCCGGTCAGGATGGTTGCGGCTTCCGCAAACCATGACATTCCCCGTAGCCGTCATTGCGAGGCAAAGCCGAAGCAATCCAGCCAGCGGGCTGGCGCGACTGGATTGCTTCGGCTTTGCCTCGCAATGACGGCTCGATAGCTTGGGCCGGATCGACAACCCAGGAGGCACTATGAAACTCATCAGCTTCAAACACCTCGTCATCGGCCTCGCCATGTTCGCCGCCGCCGGCATGGCGCTCGCGCTCAAGCCCACCGTCAAGGTCGCCGACAGTGGCCCCAAGATCGATCTGGAAACGCTGATCCCCAAAACCTTCGGCGACTGGAAAATCGACGAGACCATCGCACCGTTGATCGCCAACCCCGAGCAGGAAGCGATGCTAAGTCGGGTCTACAACCAGACCCTCACGCGGACCTATATCAATTCGCGCAATGAACGCATCATGCTGTCCATCGCTTATGGCGGCGACCAGTCGGACAACATGGCGGTGCACAAGCCGGAAGTCTGCTATCCCGCGCAGGGCTTTCAGATTCTCAGGAGTCCAACTATCAGCACCTTTGCCACCGACGACGGCAGCATCCCCGTCAAGCGCCTGGTGGCCACGCAGGGGCCGCGCATCGAGCCGATTACCTACTGGACAACGGTGGGTGATGCCGTCGAAGTTGATGGCTTGAAATGGAAGCTGCAGCAACTGAAATACGGCCTCACCGGAAAAATTCCCGATGGCCTGCTGTTCCGGATTTCCAGCATCCAGGCCGACGATGCCAAGGCCTACCAAACCCAGGACACCTTCACGCGTGATTTGCTGAAGGCGATGCCGTCCGGCGACCGTCAGCGCATCATCGGCCACCCCGGCACTGCCGGCTGATTGCCATACCGTTCAATCCATTGCCACTTATCACAACGACAACCCCATGACCAAAATCGCACTCATCACCGGCGTCACCGGCCAGGACGGCGCCTACCTCGCCGAGTTCCTGCTGAACAAGGGCTACGAAGTCCACGGCATCAAGCGCCGTACGTCGCTGTTCAACACCGACCGTATCGACCATTTGTATCAGGATCCGCACGAGACCGGCCGCAAATTCATCTTGCACCACGGCGACCTCACCGACAGCTCCAGCCTCATCCGCATCATCCAGCAGGTGCAGCCCGACGAAATCTACAACCTGGCGGCGCAAAGCCACGTGGCCGTCAGCTTCGAAGAGCCCGAATACACCGCCAACTCCGACGCCCTCGGCTCGCTGCGCATTCTGGAAGCCATCCGCATCCTGGGGCTGGAAAAGAAAACCCGCTTCTACCAGGCCAGCACCTCCGAGCTCTTTGGCCTGGTGCAGGAAATTCCGCAGAAGGAAACCACCCCGTTCTACCCGCGCAGCCCCTACGCCTGCGCCAAGCTCTACGCCTACTGGATCACCGTGAACTACCGCGAGGCCTACGGCATGTATGCCTGCAACGGCATCCTGTTCAACCACGAGAGCCCCATCCGCGGCGAGACCTTCGTCACCCGCAAAATCACCCGCGCCCTGGCCCGCATCAAGCTCGGCCTGCAGGACTGCCTCTTCCTCGGCAACATGGACGCCAAGCGCGACTGGGGCCACGCCAAGGACTACATCGAGATGCAGTGGCTGATGCTGCAACAGGACAAGCCCGAGGACTTCGTCATCGCCACCGGCGTGCAGTACAGCGTGCGCGACTTCGTCAACGCCGCCGCGAAAGAACTGGGCATGGCGATACGCTGGGAAGGGCAGGGCGTCGATGAAAAAGGTTTTGATGCCAACGGCAAATGCATTGTTTCCGTCGACCCCCGCTACTTCCGCCCCACCGAAGTCGAAACCCTGCTCGGCGACCCGAGCAAGGCAAAATCGAAACTCGGCTGGACACCCAAGATCACCTTCGACGAACTCGTCGCCGAGATGGTGCGCGAGGATCTCAAAGCCGCCGAGCGCGACGAACTGGTGAAAAAGCACGGCTACAAGGCCATGGATTACCACGAGTAAGACAGAGGGCACACATGGAACGCTCAACCCTGGTGCGGGAGATCAAGGAAATTATCCTGCGGCACGCCAAGCCCCAGCGTATTTACCTGTTTGGCTCCGAAGCGAGCGGCGAAGCTCGATCGGACAGCGATATCGATATCGCATTCGACGACGCGGCCAAGCCCAGCATGGAGCCGATTCGCGAGGAGATCGAGCGCCTGCCCAGCCTGGTCAAGGTCGATGTCCATAACCTTGCGGAGTGCGAGCCGCGTTTCGTCAACCGCGTCAAATCCACCGGGCGTTCGATCTACAGTGCTACCAAAGCCTTGCGTCTGGAAGACGGCCTGCACAATTTCGGCAACGCCCTCGCGCGTTTCGCCAGCGTCGTCGAGCGCCGCGCCGAATTCGAAGAGGACGGCTACGGGGATGTGTATCTCGACCTGGTGGTGAAGCGCTTCGAGTTCACGTTTGATATGTCCTGGAAAGCCATGAAGCGCGCACTGGCCTTTTTGGGACTGGAGTGCAAAAGCCCGCGCGGCTGCATTCAGGAAGCCTATGCGCAAGGCCTCATCGAGGTCGAGGCAGTTTGGTTGAACATGATCGAAATGCGAAACCTGTCCAGCCACAACTATGACGAATCTGAAATCCGGGTATTGCTGGACAGGATGCAAACCTACAAAGACAGTTTCCTCGCCTTGCAATCCCGACTGGTGGCTTTGATGCCAGAAACGCCAGGAGAGGAATCGTGAGCCCAGATTCTAAAATCTACATCGCCGGCCATCGCGGCCTCGTCGGCTCCGCCCTCATGCGCAACCTCACCACCCCCTCCTTGAGGGGGGAGCACCAGATTCACCCCTCTCCCTTGAGGGGAGAGGGGCCGGGGGAGAGGGTGAACGGGGGTGACGTTTACACCAACATCCTCACCCGCACCCACGCCGAACTCGACCTCACCAACCAGGCCGCCGTCGAAGCCTTCTTCGCCACCGAAGAACCCGACTACGTCTTCCTTGCCGCCGCCAAAGTCGGCGGCATCCACGCCAACAACACCTACCCCGCCGAATTCATCCGCGACAACCTCGCCATCCAGACCAACATCATTCACGCCGCCTACAAAACCGGCGTCAAGCGCCTGCTGTTTCTGGGATCAAGCTGCATCTACCCCAAGCTTGCCCCGCAGCCGATGAACGAAGAGCATCTGCTCACCAGCGAGCTGGAACCGACCAACCGGCCCTATGCACTGGCCAAGATCGCCGGCATCGAAATGTGCTGGGCCTACAACCGGCAGTACAAAACCCAGTACCTGGCCGTGATGCCCACCAACCTGTACGGCCCCGGCGACAACTACCACCCGGAAAACTCCCACGTCATCCCCGCGCTCATCCGCCGCTTTCACGAAGCCAAGCTGGCGAATGCGCCGAGCGTGACCGTGTGGGGCAGCGGCACCCCCAAGCGCGAATTCCTCTACAGCGAAGACATGGCCGACGCCTGCGTCTACCTGATGAACCTGCCGGACGAGCAGTTCGTGCCGCTGCTGGGCCAGGACCGCAACGACGGTCTGGCCCCGCTGATGAACATCGGCGTCGGCCACGACCTCAGCATTCGCGAACTCGCCGAAACCGTGAAGGACGTGGTGGGTTATCAGGGCGCGCTCGAATTCGACCCTACCAAACCCGACGGCACCCCGCGCAAGCTGATGGACGTGGGGCGGTTGAATGCGATGGGGTGGAAGGCGACGACCGGAATGCGCGACGGATTGGCTGTGGCGTATCGGGATTTCATCGCGAAAAACTGAAACGCACGCTATGGATCAGCCCCCTTTGATGACGCCCTATTTCAGAGATGATGTACTGGCCAAGCGTCCGTATATTCGCCTTGAATGGTGTCTGGCAGCAATTGAAAACCCCTTATCAAGGGACGTTCAGCCGGATGGCCGGATTCGTCATTGGTGGTATGTGGAAGAACTGGGTAAATATCTGCGTGTCATCACGCTATCCGACGGAATCACGCTTCAC
Source organism: Thiobacillus sp. (assembly GCA_041750575.1). Classification (GTDB taxonomy): domain Bacteria; phylum Pseudomonadota; class Gammaproteobacteria; order Burkholderiales; family Thiobacillaceae; genus Thiobacillus. The sequence goes on from JBGSZD010000250.1 coordinate 4,673, forward strand.
AATGCCTTCCCTGACAGGAGATACAAGCCATGAGATTGTCATACGATCCGGAAACCGACTCGCTCTATATCCACCTGGTTGAGCGCCCCAGCACCGACAGCGACGAAGTCGCGGATGGCGTCGTGCTCGACTTCGACGAAGCCGGCGGTATTGTCGGCATCGATGTACAGCACGCCAGCCAGCACGTCGACATCACCAAACTGCTGGTGAATCGATTGCCGTTTCATGCGCTTGAAGCAGCATGATGAAAGTCACAAACGCTTTCGACGCCACCAAACCCGACGGCACCCCGCGCAAGCTCATGAACGTGGATCGGCTGAATGCGATGGAGTGGAAGGCGACGACCGACATGCGCGACGGGCTGGCTGTGGCGTATCGGGATTTTCAGGCGGCGATTCAATCAGCATGAGCAAGGACAATCCCATGCCCAGCAATAAAACAGAACAACCTTGCCTGTTGTGCGGCTCAAATCATCTGGCGGTTATCGATTCGATCGCGACCGATCTGGTCGTGGAAAACTATGCGAAAGCGTTCGATGTGAATGTCGAATCGTATTTCAAGCCGGGAGGCAAGATGGACCTGATCGGCTGCGAGGATTGCGGCTTCTTGCGTTATGACCCCATGCCCGCTGGCGATGCCGCTTTCTACGAAGCGCTGCAACGCCTGCCCTGGTATTACCAGGACATCAAACCCGAATACCATTTTGCCAAAACCCATGTAGGCGCGCAGGATCGCGTGCTGGAAATCGGCTGCGGCAAAGGCGTGTTCCGTTCCTTTCTTCCCGAGTCCATTGATTACCATGGCCTCGAATTCAACCAGGCCGCCATCGACAAAGCTACGGCGCAGGGGCTGCATGTCACCGCCGAACCTATCGAGAATCATGCCGACGCCCACCCTGGCGAATACGACGTGGTCTGCCACTTTCAGGTGTTGGAGCATGTCTCCGATCCTCAGGGCTTTCTGCAGGCCTGCGCCAAGGCCGTCAAGCCCGGCGGCAAACTCATCGTCGCCGTGCCGGCCGAAGATTCCTTCCTGTCGCTCCACCGGGTCGACTGGCTCAACATGCCACCGCATCATGTCAGCCGCTGGAAAGACAGCACCTTGCGGCATGCCTTTGAAACTCAACTCGGGTTGGCTGTCGACACCGTCTGGCATGAACCTCTGGCCGACTATCACGACGGCTGGCACCGCAGCATTATGGCGAACCATGGCTTCAAGCGTTTATTCGGAAAGCAGATCAGCCTTGATGGGAAAGGCCGGCTTTCCCAATTTGCGCGGCGCATCATTGCCAAGCCGCGCCTGCAGGGCTGGCTGGCTCGGCTTGGCGCGTCCCGTTTTGAATTCGCCGATCGCGGCCACAGCGTGTGCGCAGTAGGCGTCAAGCGCCCGCTTTGAGAGTGCCTGTCCATGGATGACATTTCCCTTGGCCTCATCATTGCCTACAGCAAACCCATCATGTGGGTGTTGGCATTGGCATTGGGGTCGGTGGCGGTGTTGGCTGCGTTCATTGCCAACCCGAAATGGCCCACATTGGGGCTGTTCCTGGTCATTCTTAATTTCATCAATCCCTCGTATGGGTTTCTGAACGAGGCGCCGACCGACATATATGGATGGGGGGTAGGCAAGCTGCCATTTCCGCTCATCGAGTTCTATCTCTATGGGCTTTTCATGGCGGTGCTGTTCCGCAACCTGTTCATCCGCGAGCATCCGCTCCGCCAGGCTGGCGGCATCTGGCTGATTCTGTTCGCCCTCATGTATGCCGGGCATTTTGTCGTCGGGCTGAGTGAAGTCCGTCACTGGCTGCATCTGTTCAATGCATTTGGCATGGTTCATGTGCTGCACATGGGCATGTTGCTGTACATCGTGGCCAGCGTTCTCAACAAGGAAGAGGATTTCAAGGCCTTCATCAAGCTGTTCCTCGCCATCGCCGTGGCCCGTGCCGTATACGGCCTTGGACGCTATTTGCTGTTTGGCGGCGATCCGCAAAACGCCTATGCAAACTTTGGCCACACCAACATCAAGATCACCTATTGGGACGTAAATGAAGGCTTGATCGCCAGCATCGCCGCATTTTATTTTTTGTGGCGCTTGGTCTATGACTGGGTTGCGCTCAAGCCCGGCATCCGCTGGCTTTTCCTGGCGTGTCTGGTGCTGGAGGTGCTGGTGGTGATGCTGTCCTACAGGCGCACCAACCTGTTTGGCTTCGTGATGGTGGGGGCGTATTTCCTGATGCTCTTGCCGTGGCGCAAACGCCTGGTCTATTCGGTACTTGGCGCCGCTATTCTGATCCCCTCGGTATTCATGGTGAGCGCTTATCGCGCGCAGGAAACCTTCGGGACCCGGCAACTCAGTGTGATGGAAATCATTTCACCTGATGCGTCGAAGGCCGATAGTCTGGCAGACCGGGGCAGTCGCTTCTATGAATTGCAAGTGGCATTCCGCAGCCTGGAAGACAACCCTGTGCTTGGAATAGGCGCCTGGAATGCTTTCAAGGTCGGACCGGGCGATGCATACAGCCTGGCCTACCACCGGGGCAATTTCCATTTCGTGCATTCCGGCTTGGGACATATCTTGCTCAAGTCGGGGGTGCTTGGTCTTACGCTCTTCCTCGGCCTGATATTCGCCGCGTGGCGCTTTGCCGGCAAGGCGCGGCCTTACATTGACCCAAAATACCGGGCTCTGTTTGAAAGCTACCGGGCCGGGCTGTGGTTCATGATCCCAACCTTCGCCTTCGGAACACCCATCATCGAAACGCGCACCATGTTGTGGGCCGCAATGGTCCTGGCTATCCCTATCGCCGTCGCCCGGTTTTCCCTGCCGAAGCCAGTGCCCCAGCCTAGCCGGGCTACCGGCAGCGCAATCGCCCAGCCCGCATGAAATTCGAAACCCTGCGCAACGGGCTGGCCAATATGCTGGCGGGGGCGCTGCCTGTTGTCATCATCATCTTCACCACGCCCTATGTGGTGAACACACTGGGGTCCGAGCATTACGGTTTGCTCACCCTCATCACCGCGATCATTGGCTACTTCGCCATCATCGACATCAACTTCACCGCCGGTTCGCTCAAGTACGTTTCCGAGTTCCATGCCAGCGGCAACACCTCCAAACGCGACCAGACGCTGACCGCCGGTTTCCTGCTGTATCTACTGATTGGTGTAGTTGGGGGTGTGTTGATCTTCGGCTTGGCCGACTGGCTGGTGACGGCGGTGTTCGACGTGCCTGCCGCCGATCATGAACTGGCTGCCTCGACATTGCGTCTTGCCGCGCTCGGTTTCCTGCTGGGGCAGATGCAGTCCTATCTCATCAGCATTCCGCAGGCCTTGCGGCGCTACGATCAGTCGGCGATGTTCGAATCCGTTTTCGGCATGCTGGCGCCAATTGCCAATGTGGTCGTTCTTTGGATGGGGGGTGGCCTGTACGAGATCGTGCTGGTGCGCATCGTGCTGAATGTGATCAACATTGCGGGACTGGTCTGGATCATCCGCCGCTTGTTGCCGGAGAGCCGGCCCATCAAGCCGACCCGCGCGGTGCTCGGCCCGCTGGCCAGCTTCAGCGGCTTTGCCTATCTGAGCCGCCTGGCCACGCTTGCGTATGCGCAGGGCGACAAGCTCATCATCGGTGCATTGGTGGGCATGAGCGCGCTGACCTATTACGCCATTCCCTTCATGCTCGCCAATCGGGTCTATGGCCTGAGCTACCGGCTGAGCAGCGTTCTGTTGCCCGCTGCCAGCAGCCTGGGGGCGATCAAGCAACTGGAGCGCATGCAGGAACTGTATCTGTATTCGGCGCGCTATGTTTTTTTCCTCAACGCGGTGCTGACGCTGGTGCTGGTCAGCGTCGCGCATGAAGTCCTGCTCTACTGGATCAGTGCCGAGATGGCGGCGGCCGGCACCCTGATCCTCGTGCTGATCGCGCTGGGCAACTTGCTCGATTCGCTGACCAATGCCCCGTCGCTGGTCAACGATGGCCTGGGCAATCCCAAGATCACCGGCTTCTTTGCTTTCTCGCGTGCCGTACTGGGCGTCTCGGGTGCCTTCGCGCTGGTTTACTGGATGGGGGTGACAGGCGCCGCCGTGGCACAACTGGCGGTTTCCATCGTGATGGTGACAGCCTTTCTGGTGTATGTGCATGGCCGCACCGTGCCGGTCAGGCTCGGTCTCTTTCTTAAGGTGGTGCTGGCGCCGAACCTGCCGCTTATGGCGGCACTGGTGTGCTTCGCCGTATTCCGGCATGGCGGCGAAGCCATTAGCATCATGCAGGCGGCCGAACTGATCGCTGTCGAAGTGATCGTGGCCCTGCTGTATGGCTGGTTCTTCATCGCCCGCCCATCCGATCTGGCCGCGCTGGCGAAACGGCTGAAGGCGGCCCGCCTCGCCAAAGGGAAAGCCTGATGCCCGCCGTGCCGACCGAGGCCCTGAGAATCCTGATGGTGAGCGAAGACATCCCCGCGCCCACCGTCGGCGGGCTGGGCAAGCATCTCGTGCGGCTGGCCAACCATCTCATCCAGCAGGGGCATCGTGTCGATCTCATGGGCAACGCGGTCACCGACTACGCGGCGCACCGCGAGGAAGTCGGCTTCGACGGCCGGTTCATGGCCGGCTTCGACTTCAAGGGCGCCAACTGGAAAGAAGGCAGAAGCGGCGTCTTCATGCCCGGCAAACGGTCATACATCGCCCGCCGCATCGCGCGCGCCATCCTGCGTATCGCCGACCAGTACGACGTCATTCATTACCACGGCCATTACCCCATGATCGGGCGCTATATCCCGGCGCACATCAACTTCGTGCAGACCCGCCACGATCAGGGCAGCGACTGCCCGATCCATATCCGCTTCAAGCAGGGTGCCGTCTGTACCAGCAGCGACCCGCGCGATTGCGCCGGCTGCGCGCCGAACGCGCAGACCGGCTGGCTGCGCGAGCAGATATCGGCTTATGCGGTGCGGCAATACCGCGCACACACTGCGCAGGCCTTTGCCCGCCACAAAACCCTATTCGTCTCGGACTTTCTGAAGCAGGCCTTCCTGCGCCATGTGCCGCGCACCGACCCGCGCAATCTGCATGTCGTGCACAACTTCATCGATGCCCATGCGCTGCCGGCGCCGCAGGCTGGCGACCCCAATCAGGTTTTGTTCGTTGGTCGCATCGACGAAGCCAAGGGCGTAATGGCGCTGCTGGACGAACTGTCACGGCTCGATACGCATGCCATGCAATTCGACATCATTGGCGACGGACCTTATCGGGCAGCCTGCGAGGCGCGGCATGCCGCGCCGAATGTGCGTTTTCTTGGCTGGCACGTGCAGGCCGAAGCGCTGGCTGCCACCGCCCATGCCGGGCGTATCGTCGTGCCTTCCTTGTGGGAGGAACCTTGCGGAACCACGATTCTTGAAGGACTGGTGCTCGGCAAGCCGGTTTATGCGCTTGCCCGGGGCGGCACCCCCGAACTCAGGCAATACGAGTGCTGGCCAGGCCAGCTACGTTTGTTCGAGGACCTCGGTGCGCTGGCGCGGGCATTGGCGGACGATTGCGGCAAACCTGTGCCCGCGTCGCAGGCACTGCCGGAAATGTTTGGCGCGGATATTCGTGCCAAGTCGCTGGAATTGATGCGCCTCTACCAGCGCTGAATCCCTTGTCCAACATGAATCCATCCACACGTAGACGGCCATGAGTACAGAAACACCGAATTACGCCGCGAACATGCCTTCCGCAACGCGCGGCTTGCGGTTTTGCATGCCCGCCGCATTTGGCCGGCACGGTGCAGGGCTGGGCAATGAATTCATTCCCTGGACGCGCGCTTATATTGCAGCGCAGGTGCTGGGGGCCAGGCTGATTAACCCGGCGTTTGGACGCAATTCCAGGGGGTATGGCAAGTATTTCGGTACCCCCCGTTACGACTGGGTGTTCAACAAGCTCGTCGAGCGGGTGTTGCCGCGAATCGAATTCACCGAACGCGATTATCTGGAGCACGGCGGCGGCGATGTCGCGCAGGCGATTGCACGCTTCGCCGAGGCTCGGGAGCTGCACGCGCGCAAGGCGTTTGTGCTGGTGACCGGCGGCATGTGGGGCGGGTTCGGCCACATCCAGTCGGCGCGCGATTTCGTGCGCGCCCGGCTGTATCAGAGCCCGGCGACGGCGCGCAACCTGTTCTGGCTGCGGCAGAAGCTGGATCCGGACAAGCTGCTGGTGACGATGCATGTGCGGCTGGGCGATTTTGGCGCGCCGATTGCGCTGGATGCCTACCGCGGCAAATTCAATGTGTCGCTGCCGCTGGCGTGGTATGAGCGCGTGGCCGACTCGCTGTTCGGTGCATTCGGCGACAGCATGCAACTGCTGGTGGTGACGGATGGTCGGGAAGACCAGTTGGGTGCCCTGGTGTCGCGCTACGGCGCCGCGACCACCTGCGGCATGAAAGACTCGGACTGCTCGGACATGCTCGCGCTGGCTGCGGGCGATCTTGCAGTGTGTTCGGTGTCGTCTTACAGCATGTGGGCAGCGTTTTTGTCCGACGCGCCGTATCTGTGGTTCGAGCCGAATCTTCAGCAGATCGATGGCTTCTATTCCGTCTGGGGCCATGAGCCCTCTCAGCAGGCAGCCGGTTCCCCCACGCGCCTGGCCATGCAGCAGGGTTCGATTTCCACGCAACCGAAGGGCTATCCAGTCGGCATGGATGCCAGCATTCCGCAGGTGCTGGTGGAGCAGCTGCGCGGCAGGTTGAGCGCCAGGCAGCGTGCGACGGATCTGCTGCACTATGGCGCGCTGCGTATGCCTTTGTCGGTGGCACACGCTGCCGAAACCGACCAGCACACCAATCCGGCCTGAGTTCGCGATGAGTGCGCCACGGATTTCCCTGATTACCGTCTGCTACAACGCGGAGGCGTCGATTGCGCATGCCTTGCAGTCGGCACGCGAGCAGACCTACCGCAACTTCGAGCACCTGATCGTCGATGGCGTTTCCAAAGACGGGACGCTGGACGTGGTGCGCCAGTTCGGCGATTTGCCGCTGGTGATTTCCAGCGAACCCGACAAGGGCATCTACGATGCGATGAACAAGGGCGTGGCGCGCGCGCGTGGCGATATCCTTTTCTTTCTCAATGCGGACGATCGCTTGTGGGACAAGGACGTGCTCGCCAAAGTGGCGCAAGCCTTCGATGCCGATCCTGATCTGGATATTTTGTGGGGCGATGTGATCAGCGTGTTTCCGGACGGCGAAACGCAGCGCAACAGCTATGCCCACATCACGCCCAAGACGCTGATCCATGGCAGCCTGTGCCACCAGGCGACCTTCGCGCGCAAGCGGTTGTTCGACCGGCATGGCGGCTTCAATCTGGCCTACCCCATTTGCGCGGACTACGACTGGTTCATGCGCGTGTTGCAGGGCGGTGCGCGTTACCGGCATCTCGAACTGGATGTGGCCGGATTCACCCGCGGGGGCGCGCACGAATCCAACCGCGACGTGACCTATTGGGAAAAAGCCCGCATTCGGCGTAATTATCTGAAGCTGTTGCCCTATGTGGCGGGTGAAGTCGGCTTGTACCTGCGCACCCGGCAGGCGCTTTTGGCAAGCAGGGTCAAACTCGCGTTGTGCCGAACCATTCCGGCCCTGGGCCGGCATCCGCGTTGCCAGCGGCTGATGCGCCGGCATGCGGCGAGCCCGGCCGGAAAGAAGTGATCATGCATTCGGCGCTGTCCCGCATCTCCGTCGTTGTCCCCTTGTACAACAAGGAAAAATACGTCGTCCGCGCGGTCGAGTCGGCGCTGTCGCAAGGCGAGGCGGTGCATGAAGTGATCGTGGTGGACGATGGTTCCACCGATGACGGACCGGCATTGCTGGCGTCGATTGCGGATACCCGGGTGCGTCTCATTCGTCAGCCGAATGGCGGCGTATCCGCAGCCAGAAACACGGGTATCGAGGCGGCCTCGGGCGAATACGTTGCCTTTCTGGATGCGGACGATGCCTGGCTGCCCGGGTATGTGGACGAGTTGCAGGCGCTGATGCGGCAGTTTCCCCAAGCGGGCCTGGTCGCAACGTCCTACGTGCGGGTTTGGCCGGACGGCAAACGGGAAGTGGCCTATCTGCCTGCGGTGCTCGAAAGCGGAAGGCAACGGGTGGACGATCCTTTTCGCGCATGGTCGCGTTCGGCGTTTTTCTTCACCTCGTCACTGTGTGCGCGCCGTGAGGTTTTTCTGGAGCAAGGCATTCGTTTCCCCGTAGGCGAGAGTCAGGGTGAGGATCAGGACGTGATCTTTCAGCTCATGGAGGCAGGCGAGGTGGCCTTCTCGCCCAGGGCGCTGACTGAATACAGCCAGGCCGTACCCAACAGCCTGTCCAGTTCTCTGCCCGAGAAACTGCTGCCCTGCTATGCGCGGTTGCTGCGGCGTGCACGCCTGGCAAATTATCCCGCGCGGCATCGGCGCGGGGCGCTGCGGGTGGTGGCGGTCAACTATCTGAATGTCGCGCGCACCTTGATGGCCAATGGCAAACGGCGCGAGGCGGCCGCGCTGATTTATACACGTGATGCGATGCACCATCCGATCTACTGGCTGAGAACGGCCTTGTGCTGGATGAATCCGGCGGGAAGTTCCAAATGACGAACCGTTTATCCCTGGTCATGGCAACGCTGGGCCGCACGGCCGAAATCGACCGCTGCGTAGACAGCCTGGCCGGGCAGACCTGCCGCGATTTCGAGCTGATAGTGGTGGACCAGAATCCGGATGACCGTCTGGTGCCGGTGGTGGCGCGTGCGCGTGAACTCGGTCTGGCGTGTCTGCACCTGCGTCAGAGTGAGCCCAACCTGTGCAAGGCGCGCAATGCCGGCATTGCGCAGGCCAAGGGTGGAATCATCGCTTTTCCGGATGACGACTGCTGGTACGAGGCAGATGTCGTTGAACGGGTGCTGGCCCGTTTCGAGCAACAGACCGGGCTGGATGGCCTGGTCATTCGCTGGGATGAAACCGGCGAGGCCCAGGCGGAACAAAGATTGAGTTTCGAGGAGTTTGGTCAGTTCCGGGGGGCTTATGCAAGCAGCATCACGCTGTTCTTCAGGCGCGACAGTCTGAGTCGGGCGGGGGGATTCGATATCGCGCTGGGCCTGCATAGCTGGTATGGCGCGGGCGAGGAGACGGATCTGGTGCTGCGCATGCTGAGGTCGGGCGATGTCATCGAACATGCGCCCGAAATCGTGGTGCATCACGCCGTGAACAAATTGGCCAGCCTGCCGCCGGAGCAGATGTTCCGCCGTGCACGCAAACGTGCGCGTGGAACCGGCGCTTTGTATGTGCGGCACAGATTGCCGGCCTGGGTGATCGTACGCGGTATGGCTGGCCCTTTATGGCGTGCGTGTCGGAATGTGTTGCGGCCATCGCGTGCCGCGCACGAGTTGGGCCTGGGTGTGGGAATTGTGGAAGGCTACATTGGCTGGCTGTTGGGGTATCGGGCGAATAGGAGGGAATCGGGATCATGAAAACCTGGCTCAATCTGGTTCGTACGCCGGGGCAAGTCATGCCCGGCCGACGAAAAGCACTGCTGACACTGGCCGGCTCGGTTTGTTTGGGCGGATTTTCCGCGATCGGCGTTGGCAAGGCTTTGTCCGGCAGGTCGCTCAAGCCGCCCGCTGTTCCCATCCCGCGCGATTATTTCGGCTTGCACCTGCATCGCGCCGATGCGGGCACGCCTTGGCCAGAGGCCAAATTCGGCAGTTGGCGGCTGTGGGATGCCTACGCGAATTGGCGCCACATGGAGCCGCAGCGGGGACAATGGGATTTCAAGCGGCTCGATAAATACGTGGCGATGGCCAAGCTGACGGGGGCAGAGATTTTGCTGCCGCTCGCGCTGACGCCTGCCTGGGCATCGGCCAGACCGCTCGAAAAATCGCCTTATGGCCCCGGTAATGCCGCTGAACCTTACAACATGGATGACTGGCGGAATTATGTCCGCACGGTTGCCAAGCGATACAAGGGGCGGATACAGCAATTCGAATTGTGGAACGAACCCAATATCCCCGGTTTCTTTTCAGGCAGTCCTGAAACACTGGTCAAGCTGGCGGAAGAGGCTTATCGCATTCTGAAAGAGGTTGACCCAGCCAACCAATTGGCTGCGCCAGCCACCGTGGGGGGCGGTGTCGAGCATCTGGCATGGCTGGATCGCTATCTGGCTGCCGGCGGGGGCAAATACATGGATGCGCTGTCGCATCACTACTATGTCGCCCACACTCGGCCCGAAGCGACGCTGCCGCTGGTGGACAAGGTCCGGAAAATTGCCGCGAAGCACGGGCTGTCCAATCTGCCGCTGTGGAGCACCGAAGCAGGCTGGTGGATAGATCATAGCGATGGGACGGTGACGACCGAAGAAATGGTTCCAGGCTGGAAGAAGCTGAATGCAACCCAGGCGGCTAACTATGTATCGCGCGCCTTGATTCTGGGGTGGGCGGCTGGGCTGAGGCGCTACTACTGGTTTGCCTGGGACAACTACAGCATGGGTTTGATCGAACCCACCACGAAGGCGACGAAGCCTGCCGGATTGGCTTATGGTCGCACTTTGGAATGGCTCCTGGGTTCGGTCATGGCAGGGTGCGAGGTTACGAATGACGTATGGGTTTGCACGTTGGATCGCCCGGACGGCAGCAAGGCAAGAATCGTGTGGTTGGAGGAAGGGAGCGCACAGGATTGGGTGTTTCCACCTGATTGGGGCGTCACAAAAATGGAAACGCTGAGTGGAATACTTCAGGCGCCGGAAGGTTCGCCGGCACGGATTCAACTTGGGCAAGCGCCCGTTTGTCTGTCTTGAGGGCAGGCTGGAATATAAATGGGGACGCAATGAGTGAAGTAGAGCAAAGCTATCTGCGGCAGGCGGAATCGGAGCATCAGATGCAAATGCCGACCCGCTACACGCGCCCCGATTCCATCGATAACTGGCGCCATACCCGGATGCTCGATCTGACCCGGCCGATTTGGCAGAGTTATCCAGAGAGCCAGTGGATCACGGTAGGCGACGGTCGCTATGGTTCCGATGCCGCATACCTGCATTCACGCGGTGTGAACGTCATTGCCACCAGCCTGACCGACGACAAGCTGAGATATGCGCATGAGCAAGGCCGCATCCCGGCTTTTCAGGCGGAGAACGCGGAGCATATTTCGCTGCTGGACAACGCCGTGGATTTTGTCCTGTGCAAGGAGGCCTACCATCACTTTCCGCGCCCGCCCATCGCGCTATATGAAATGCTGCGCGTGGCACGTATTGGCGTAGTGCTGATCGAGCCGCTGGATAACCCGAGATTGCTGGATGGGGTGAAGCGCTTGCTGAAACGCATCATCCGAGGCGATCGGGAGATGCAGTTCGAGCCCAGCGGAAATTTTCTATACCGCCTGAATGTCCGGGAACTGGGGAAGCTGATGACAGCGATGGGTGGCGAAGACGTGGCCTTCAAAGGCATCAACGACTTCTTCCATGCGCGTCTGGGCGGCTATGAAGCGCATGGTCTTAATACCGGGACTGTATTCACCCGGATGGGCATCGCGGTACAGAATGGTTTGAGCAGACTGGGTTTGATGGGTTACGGGCTGGGTTGCGTGGTGGTGTTCAAACGTGGTGCAGGGACTGAGAGTTTTGCGTCGCTGCGGCGGGCAGGATTTAAGTGCATTGCGCTGCCCCAAAATCCCTACGTTGGGCAGCATGACTAAGGTCTGTATTGTCCAGCGCCGACTGACCCACTATCGGGTTCCGCTTTTTGCCGCGCTGCGAGAGTCGCTTGCCAAGCGCGGTATCCAACTGGAACTTCTGGTTGGACACGGCACGCCGGCCGAAGAAAAAAAACACGATTCCGGTGAGTTGCCTTGGGCACGCTCCATTCCGACCCACTATCTGGCGAGTGGGAAACTGTGCTGGCAGCCGGTGCGCCGTCACCTCGAAGGGGCTGATCTGGTGATCGTCACTCAGGAAAACAAGCTTTTGCAGAACCATCTGCTCATGCTGATGCCGCGTCGCTTCAAGCTGGCGTTCTGGGGGCACGGCGCCAATCTGCAAAGCGACAATCCACACGGTCTCAAGGAACGCTTCAAGCGCTGGACGACTAACCGGGTGGACTGGTGGTTCGCCTACACGCGGATGAGCGCCGATCTGGTGACAAGGGCCGGGTTCCCGGGCGAGCGCATCACGGTGTTGAACAACGCGGTGGACACGTCCGAACTGCAACGGCAGCGGCAATCGGTGACAGCGGAAGAAACGCAAGCCTTGCGCGAGTCACTGGGATTTGGAACAGGGCCGGTGGGCGTATTCGTGGGTTCGCTCTACGCCGACAAACGGCTGGACTTTCTGTTTGCGGCTGCCGAAGCTATCCGCCGAGAGGTGCTCGACTTTCACTTGCTGATCGTTGGCGAGGGACCGGAGCGCGACAAGGTGCAGGCCTGGTGTATTGCGAACCCGTGGGCGCGCTGGGTGGGTGCGCGCTACGAGCGCGAAAAGGTTGCCTATGTGTCGGTGGTGCAGGTGATGTTGAATCCGGGGCTGGTGGGGTTGGGCATTCTGGATGCATTCGTGTGTGGCGTGCCGATGTTGACCACTGATTGTGGAATCCATAGCCCTGAAATTGCCTACCTGGAAAATGGCGTCAATGGGGTGATGACGACGGATGATCTGAATGCGTATGTAGAGGCTAGTGTGCGTCTGCTACGCGACGTGCAGGCATTGGATACCCTTCGCGCGGGGTGTGCTGCCAGCGCACAGGAATACACAGTGGAAAACATGGCGAACCGCTTTGCAGATGGCATTGAAGCAACTTTGGCCAGGGGGAAATATGAGTTTGAGCGAACAGTACGATAGTTTTTATAAGACGACGCTTGAAAAAGAAGTGCTCGCCGAAGTTCATTTACATGGGTGGCCAAAAAACCGCGTGGAGGCAATCCTCTATTCTGCTGGGTCAGGCTCCACGATATTGGACGTCGGTTGTGGAAATGGTCACCTGTTGTATCAGTTACGGGACCGGTTTAAAAAATTGGTTGGCCTTGAATACTCGGCGCATAGGCTGGAACAGGCCAAACTCAATTTATCGGATGACGATTTTGTGCCCGTATTGGGCAGTGCTGAAGATATGAACGAGATCGCAACGGAAAGCATTGATTGCATCGTGTCGGCAGACACAATCGAACATGTGCCAGATGTCTATCCGGCGGTTAGGGAGTTGTTCCGTGTGCTACGCCCTGGCGGCACATTGGTAATCAATACCCCCAATATTGCTTTTCTGAAGAAACGCATTCTGCTGTTAATGGGAAGATTCCCTTCAACTTCGCAGCCGAATGAGGGATTGGGAAGCGATATTTTGTTTGATGGCGGGCATCTCCATTACTTCACTTTTCGCTCACTTTCGCTCCTTCTCGAGCGCGCAGGATTCGCTGTTGAGCAGTCAATAGGATTCGGGAAACTGGGGCGTCTCCATAATGTTTATCCTCCACTGTTGAGTGGTGGAGTTCAGCTTGTAGCTCGCAAGCCTGCATGACCACATGGATATGCCAGCAAAGCGAATTCTGGTTGTTCATAACGCCTATCAGCACCGTGGTGGCGAGGATACGGTTGTGGAGTCAGAGATCGCACTGCTGCGTGCGCATGGGCACGCTGTGGAAACTTATTCCCGCAGCAATGACGACGTGGGCGGTATGTCGTCGCTGGCTTTGGCAAGGCAAACGCTGTGGTCGGAACGCACGTCGTACGATCTGGCTGAGTTGGTTCGCGGCTTTCAGCCCGATCTGATCCATGCCCACAACACCTTCCCGCTGATTTCGCCTTCCCTGTATTGGGCGGCTGCGCGTGCCGGCGTGCCGGTGGTGCAGACGCTGCACAACTTTCGTTTGATGTGCCTGAACGCGCTGTTTATGCGCGAGGGCAAAGTGTGCGAGGACTGCATGGGACACCTACCCTGGCGCGGGGTGGTGCGGGCGTGCTATCGGGGGTCGCGCCCGGCGTCGGCGGCACTGGCGGGGATGCTGGCGCTGCATCGCGGGCTGGGAACGTATCGCAACAAAGTGGCACGCTATATCGCGCTGAACGAGTTTTGCCGGGGCAAGTTTATCGAGGGCGGCCTGCCTGCGGAACGGGTGGTGGTGAAGCCGAATTTCGTGGACTTTGCCGCGCCGGAACCTGAGCCACGCGCGGGGCTGCTGTTTGTAGGGCGACTGTCGGTTGAAAAAGGTGTGTCTACGCTGGCTGAAGCGGCGGCGCTGCTATCCGATGCCACTTTACGCGTGGCGGGTGACGGCCCGGAAGCGAGCTTGCTGGATGGCTTGGTCGGCGTGACACGCCTGGGCAGTTTGCCGAGCGAAGTGGTTCGTCAGGAAATGAGCCGCGCGACTGCGCTGGTGGTGCCGAGCATCTGGTATGAAAATTTTCCGCGCACGATTGTTGAGGCGTTTGCCTGTGGCTTGCCGGTGATTGCGAGCCGCATTGGTGCGCTGGCTGAGATTGTGCGCGATGGCGAAACCGGGCTGTTGTTCGAGCCGGGCAACGCACGTGATCTGGGCGACAAGCTGGCTTGGGCGCTGGCGCACCCGGAGCAGATGGCTGCGATGGGGCGCAACGCCCGCGCTCAATACGAAGCCGAGTTTTCTCCCGAGGTGAATTACCAGCGCCTGATGGAGATTTATGAAGAGGCGCTGACTGCGCGTAAAAATACAGCGCAATGAACAGGGAGGCAGGTTCTATCGGCTGTGCATCAGCGCATCCTTGGATCGATATCTTGTTCTGTGGGGCCCGCTTCTATATTGCGCGATTAATTCTGCCCCAAGGCACAACCTGCTGCATTAACCGTTTGCGAGACGCCGGTTCCGCTACAACTATCCTGATGGTCGGGAATGCCGTCACCATCACCATCGGTAAGACTGCTGTCACGCGAGTAAATGATCTCCGATCCGTGGGGGGAAAGAGGGTAAGGCCAGGTGGCGATTCCTCCGTCCGTAAATCGAACGTAATCATTGCATGTGATGGCATCGGTTCCGTCGGGGCAATCCAGCGTCAAGGTGGTGTCTGTCGGATTGATGAGGATATGGCTGCGCAGGGTTGCCTCGGTTGAGCTTAGTGGTACGACTTCAAGGTTTGTCACAGTTATGTTCTGGCCGGGCAGGATACGGGTGAAATCCACTCTAGCCCCTAAGTCCAGAGTGACCGGGTCATGCGCTTTGACTGTTTTGAGTGCCTTGAAGGTGAAGCTATAACGCTTCCAGGTAGTGGAGCCTGTGAAGTTAACCGGGATGCCCATCAGAAGTTCGTAGCCGTTGGTCCCACCTCCACCTCGGCGCACCATGACGGAAACCGTTTGGGCATTCGTGCCGGTCTTTAGATCAAAGCTGGCTTTGTACCATTGGTCTTTTTGCGTGGTGAAATTAGGGCTGCTTAACAAACTCTCGGTAGCCCCGGCCGTATAACGCAAGCATAGACTGGCAGGCGTGCAGGTTTCCAATACCACCTGACCATAGGGGGCGGTCTTGTTCCAGGCTGTCCAGCCCGTTTTACCCGAGACGAAGTTGCCGTTCGGCAGGACGTTTCCACCGGTAGTGCGGAATGCTGCGTAACCGATGCTGTTACTGTTGACTTCGCTGCCTGATGGATCGAGATTGCGGTGCTGGCCATCGGTGGCAAGTGCAGCTTGCCAGGCAGGCAAGGCGTAACTGGCTCCCCCGTTCGGCCAGGATTCGGAGGAGATGGTGGGCGACAGCAAGGTGAAATACAGGTTGCTGTCGTAACTGGCAAATTCATCGGTGTTGTCTTTGGGAAGCTCGGTCACATGCCCGATTGCAGATGTAGCCAGGGTTGAGAAGAATCGGTTTCCAAGAATAAGGTTGCCGTAAGTATCACCTTCTGCATTTGTGCGCTTGGTGCTTTCTTGCAGCCAGATTTGATGGCGGCGATTGCCATACAGCGTATTGTCTTCAATCCGGTTGTTCGCAGCACTATGAAGCTGGATACCGCTGTCGGCGTCGACTACGGTGTTGCCTCTGACGGTAATGCCCGAGCTGAGGGCGTCCAAGTAGATGCCTTGGGATTGACTCGGGATATTGGCGGGTTTCCCGGATAGCCCGCCAGGAACATGAAGCACGGTGTTGTTTTCAATGATGCTGTTATTGTTTTGGCCGTCTGTGTAGATCGCACCGCAGTCGTCAAGGACCAGACATGCGTTCTCGACGTGGTTGCCGGATATAAGGCTGTTGTCTCGCACTCGAATACCTGCGTAGCTGGTCCCGTGGATTTGGTTTCCGCGAATATTGGCGCTACGCTCGGCCTCTATCGCTGATTTTGCAGGTCCTGGCAGGCTGGTGATTCTGCCCCCCACGAACTGGACACTACTATCTGCGATGAGATTGTCATAAGCGTGGAACTGAACTGAACCGGCATCAGCAGAAATGGCATCGCCCATCGTGCGTGCAATTTGGCTGTCTTCTACTCCGCTGTCCGTCGATAGTCGGGCGTCAATGCCCAAGCCCAGGGTGTCGAATATCTGCATGTTGCGTAACACGACATTGGTGGCTTTATACATGAGCACGCCTGTTCCCACATTCTTGATGGTTAGTCCATCGATTTGCATGTGACTCAGATTACTGGCGTCTATACCAATGGCGCGCTGGCCTACGGAGATACGACTGCCTGGGGCGGCGCTGTCCTGCATCCATACATAGGTGGTTTTTGTAGCGCTGTCGTAGTGCCATTCTCCCGGCTCATCAAGCATCCAGCGTTGACCATATAGAAAATAGCCCCAGTCTTTTTCGATTGGGTATGTGGTTGGAGTATCGAAGTTGAAGCGTGAACCAGTAATTGAAGTGATCTTGCGATCACTGATATGCCATGCATTGGTACGGATTCTGATACCCGTTCCTGGTTTAATGGATGATAGCAATGAGGCTGGGAGCTCGGAACCTGTCGTGAGATAGCTGCTGCCTGTCCCTCCATCCCAACTCACCCGGTCAGCATTTTGTGCGATCACGTAATAAAGCGATTCAGCCTTGAGGGGGTTATAGCCGCGGTTTGGGTGGTGGGCCACATTCATGGCTGTACCACTGTCGAAAATGCCGCTCACATTCGCGAGAGTGGAAGTGATTTTTACGTTATCCAACCCAATGTTATGACCAGCTGGAACTTCAAAATCCAGACGCGCATCGCTCAGGCTGGCCGTTGCAGTGAAGGGCAGAGTGAAAGTTTGCCAGGCACCGGTGCCGGTAATGGATGTGTCAAACCCTACCGCGTTCCATGGCGGCGAGCCGCGCCGAAGAATTGCTCGAATGGCCACGCCCGCGGGAAATTTCAGGGCGAATGCCACTGCATAGGACTGTTTGCCTTGCAAAGGGAAATTGTTGCTGATGAGAATGCTTTTGCCTGAGCCAGCCGTATAGGACATGCAATTATTATTTGCTAGAGCACAACTACTGCTCAGACTCATTACGGCATTATTGGCCGGAGAGTAAGTGGTCCAGTTTCCCAGACCGTTTTCAAAAGTGCTGTTCGTGATCAGGTCGATGGCTGAAGTTATTTTGTAGATATTGCCACTGTCACGGATCCAGTTGTGGGCGGGTATCAAGGTTGCCCCGCTGATAACCGGTTTGTTGGCACAAGCGTTTGGGTAAGCGCCAATGGAGATAGGGTTGCTGGCTGTTCCTGAGCCTTTGAGTGCAAGCGTTTCGTTCCAGATTCCACCGCATTTGAGCAGTACGCTATCTCCGGGCGTGAGTACTTTCGCAGAAACCTTAGCCAGGGACTGCCAAGGACCATTGGTTGCAGGTGAACCGGTCGGAGATGGCAGATTTCCACTCCATGAGTCGTTGCCGACGCTGGCATCCACATAGTAGGTGGCAGCGTTGGCAAGTTTCAGGGTCAAAACCAGCAATAGAAAAAGGGGAAAGCGTGTGTTCATGGCGTTACTCCAGTTTGGTCATGTAAACAGACCAAGCTTCAAGGAAAATTTTGGGGGCAGAACAAATATGTTGAACAGAAAGTGTGACGTTACTTCGACATGGCCGACAGGATTTCAACATGTCGAGGGTAATATCGGCAGTGATGCCGAATGACTTTAAGCTTTATTGAATATTCACCGTTGAGCCTGTGGGCAGACGATGATCCCTGCCGAATGGTTATCGGCCATTCTGGTGTGCCAATATCTGGCGTTCGAATTCTGGCCAGTCAACAGGAAATTCTGCCTTGAACTTTTTGAATGAAGCGGCAACGGCAGCGCCGCATGAGCGCGATACGGCCTCGGTATTGGGCGCACAGATCGACGCCTTGTCGTGGGACGTTGCGCTGAATCGCCTGCTCGGCTGGGCGCGGGCACGCGAAAGCCGCTATGTGACGATCTGCAATGTGCACGTGGTGGTGAGCGCGTCGCAGGACGCGGACTACCGGGCCATTATCAACGGCTCGGACATGGCGACGCCGGACGGGGCGCCGGTGGCGTGGATGCTGCGGCGGCAGGGGTTTGCCAGCCAGCCGCGGATCAGTGGGCCGGATGTGATGTGGGCGTTGTGCGAGCGGTGCGCGGCGGAAGGCCTGCCGATATATTGCTACGGCAGCACGGAGCCGACGCTGGCACTGCTGGAGGCGCGCCTGCGGGCTGCGTTTCCGGCGCTGAAA
>JBGSZD010000251.1:0-2156 GCA_041750575.1 Thiobacillus sp.
CTTCGCGCATGCCGGCGAAGCTGACGGCGATATCGGTGCGACCGGCGCGACCGGTGCGGCCGATGCGGTGCACGTAATCTTCGGCCTGACGCGGCAGGTCGAAATTGATGACGTGGCTGATGCCCGCCACGTCAATGCCGCGTGCGGCCACGTCGGTAGCGACCAGCACCTTGGTGCGGCCTTCGCGCAAGCGCTGCAGCGCACGGTTGCGCTGACCCTGCTGCATGTCGCCATGCAGCGCGTCGGACGCAAAGCCGCTATCGGCCAGCAGGTCGGAAATTTCCTCGGTGCTCTTCTTGGTCGAGGTGAAGACGATTGCCTGCGTCATGTCCACGTCGCGCAGCAACGCGTCGAGCAGACGGTTTTTGTGGTCCATGTTGTCCGCGTAGAGCAGCCGCTGTTCAATCTTGGCTTCGGATTTGGGCGCGGCTTCGATTTCGATGCGCTGCGCGTCCTTGGTCAACTGGCGCGCCAGATTGCCGACGACGCCGTCCAGCGTGGCCGAGAACAGCAGGGTCTGACGTTCGCTCGGGCAGCGCGCGGCGATCGCCTGGATGTCGTCGACAAAGCCCATGTCCAGCATGCGGTCGGCTTCGTCGAGCACCAGTACTTCGAGGCGCGAGAAGTCGATCTTGCCGCGCTCCAGATGGTCGATCAGGCGACCGGGCGTCGCGACGACGACGTCCACCGGCTGCGACAGACGCTTCAATTGCAAGCCATACGGCGCGCCGCCGACCAGACAGGCCGTGCGGAAACGGCGCATTTCATTGCCGTATTTCATGGCGGATTTTTCAACCTGCAGCGCGAGTTCGCGCGTCGGCGTCAGCACCAGCACGCGCGGGCCCATGCTTTTGATCGTCGGCTCGGCCATCAGGCGCTGGATCGACGGCAGCAGGAACGCTGCCGTCTTGCCGCTGCCGGTGTTCGACGACACCAGCAGGTCACGGCCGGTCAACGCGGCAGGAATCGCCTGTATTTGTACGGGAGTGGCGTTTTCGTAGCCCGCAGCCAACACGGATTTGAGGATAAGGGGATCAAGACCCAATTCGGAAAAGCTCATGGCAAACCTTTTTTCAGTGCGCTCAAGTGCGCAAAACAAACCTGCGCCCGGTCCAAAACCAGACAGGTCATAAAATACGAACCGGAAATAAGCGGCGTTTGAAAAACGCCCAACGGGTCGCGTCGATCACATCGGCGCCAACCACAAGACTTGTCACTGCCGGTTGCAAGAAATAACCGGCGGCACAATAGAGAGGTCGAAGACGATGGGGCTGTGAGAACAGTCCCGAGGCACGGCGGCAAAAACCTCGCCTGCCCACTGCTGTATGCACAACAGGACGGAGTGTATCAGAAAACGCTGATTTTCCCGAGCCCTATTTTTATGTGGGGTGGTAAAGCTTGTGATACAGCCCGCCGCGCTCGATCAACTCTTCGTGACCGCCCGCCTCCACCACGCGGCCATTCTCGAACACCAGGATGCGGTCGGCCTGCTTCACCGCCGACAACCGGTGCGCGATGATCAGCGTGGTGCGGCCCGCGAGGAAGGCGTGCATGGCCTGATGCAATTGGCGCTCGGTGTCGGTATCCAGCGCGGACGTGGCTTCGTCGAGAATGACGATGCACGGATCGGCGACGATCATGCGTGCGATCGCCAGCCGCTGCCTTTGCCCGCCCGACAGCCGCACGCCCTGCCGTCCCACCACGGTATCCAGGCCGTGCGGCAGGGAGACAATAATGTCCTTCAGTTGAGCAATCTCCAGCGCCTGCCACAGCGTGGCGTCGTCAAGCTCGCGCCCGAGCGTGAGGTTGGCCCGCACGCTGTCGTTGAACAGTACCGGATGCTGCAGTACCACCCCCACATGCTCGCGCACCGTCTCCCAGCCGATCTCGGTCACCGGCGCATCACCATAAATAATCCGACCCGCTTTCACTGGATACAGTCCCAGCAACGCCTGCACCAGCGTCGATTTGCCGCCGCCCGATGCACCGACCAGCGCCACTTTTTCGCCCGGCGCGATGACGAGGCTGACGTCGTCCAGTACCGTTTCTCCATCCGCGTAGGCAAAGCTGACGTGGTCGAGCGCGAGTCCCACCGTGGTCGCGCCCGCGAAGGGGTCGCGCGTCGCCGGATGCTGCGGTTCGCCGGCGAGACCGAG
>JBGSZD010000252.1:0-3360 GCA_041750575.1 Thiobacillus sp.
TGGCGGTGTCCGAGATGGTGACGTCGAATTCACTGTTGTATGGCTCGGCCAAGACCGCGCGGCGCGCCAACCACGAAGGTGAAGTCGACCCGATCAGCGTGCAGATCGCCGGCGCCGATCCGGCGATGATGGCGGAAGCGGCACGTCACAATGTCGACCGCGGCGCGCAAATCATCGACATCAACATGGGCTGCCCGGCGAAGAAGGTGTGCAACGTGATGGCCGGCTCCGCCCTGCTGCAGGACGAGGCGCTGGTCGGCCGCATTCTCGACGCTGTGGTCAAGGCGGTGCCCGAGGTGCCGGTGACGCTGAAGATCCGCACCGGCTGGGATCGCGAACACCGCAATGCGCTGAACATTCTGAGGATCGCCGAGAACGCCGGCGTGCAGGCGCTGGCGATGCACGGCCGCACCCGCGCCTGCGGCTACACCGGCGACGCCGAATACGACACCATCCGTGCGGTGAAAGCGGAAGCGCATATTCCGGTCATCGCCAACGGCGACATCACCTCGCCGGAAAAGGCGAAATTCGTCCTTGAATACACCGGCGCCGATGCGGTGATGATCGGCCGCGCCGCGCAGGGGCGGCCGTGGATATTCCGCGAGATCGAACATTTCCTGAACACCGGTGAACACCTGCCGCAGCCTGAAGTGACGGAAATCCACGCCGTGCTGCTCGAACACATCCACGACCTGTACGCGTTTTACGGCGACGTCACCGGCGTGCGCGTCGCGCGCAAACACATCTCCTGGTACACCCGTGGGCTGGTCGGCAGCAGCGCGTTCCGCCACACGATGAACCAGCTCGACTCGGTGGCCGAACAACTCGCCATGGTCAACAACTACTTTTCCCAGGCGGCACGGGCCGACAGTCGCCTGCGCTACGAAACCACCAGCGACGTCCCCACCGAATTCCGCAGCGCAAGCAGTCATAACAACCAGACCACGCAAGATTTGCCGCCAGGTTCACGGCTCGCGGCATAACAGGGAAGAATAATGATCGAAGAAACCGAAATCGCCGCCTGCATGCGGCGGTCGCTCAACCGCTATTTCAAGGACCTCGACGGCGAGACGCCGAGCGAGATCTACAACATGGTGCTGGGCGCCATGGAGAAGCCCCTTCTCGCCTATATTCTCGACCGTTCCGAAGGCAATCAGACCCGCGCCGCCGAAATGCTCGGCATCAACCGCAACACCCTGCGCAAGAAAATGCGCGAATACGGTCTCTCCGAATAAGCCGCCCTTCCCTCACCGCTTCCTGCCCACCGCCCCATGAAAATCCAGCGTGCTCTCCTCTCGGTTTCCGATAAAACCGGCCTCGTCGAATTTGCCCGCGCGCTTGCCGCTCAGGGTGTCGAACTGCTGTCCACCGGCGGCACCGCCAAGGCCATCCGCGACGCCGGCTTGCCGGTGATCGACGTTGCCGACTACACCGGCTTCCCCGAGATGCTCGACGGCCGGGTAAAGACGCTGCATCCGAAAGTCCATGGCGGCATCCTGGCGCGGCGCGACCTGCCCGAACACGTCGCCACGATGGAAAAGCACGGCATGCCCTACATCGACCTGGTGTGCGTGAACCTGTATCCGTTTGTTGCCACCGTATCGAAGCCGCACACGCTCGATGACGCGATCGAGAACATCGACATCGGCGGCCCGGCGATGGTGCGTTCCTCGGCCAAGAACTACCGCTTCGTCGCCATCGTCACCGATCCCGCCGATTACCCGGCGCTGGTCAGCGAAATGCAGGCCAATGGCGGTGCCCTCACCGATGCCACCCGTTTCGGCCTGGCGAAAAAAGCCTTCACCCACACCGCCGAATACGATGGCCACATCAGCAACTACCTGACCGCGCTGAACGCCAACAACGAGCGCGAGGCCTTCGGCGCCAAGCTCAACCTGCAATTCACCCGCGCGCAAGTCTGCCGCTACGGCGAGAACCCGCATCAGGCCGGTGCGTTCTACGTCGAGGCCCACGCACCCGCCGGCACGATTGCCACCGCGCGCCAGATCCAGGGCAAGGAACTCAGCTACAACAACATCGCCGACACCGACGCCGCACTCGAATGCGTGAAGCTGTTCGACAGCGCGCCCGCCTGCGTCATCGTCAAGCACGCCAACCCATGCGGCGTGGCCTACGGCAGCAGCCTGCTCGACGCCTACAACCGCGCCTATCAGACCGACCCCGAATCGGCCTTCGGCGGCATCATCGCCTTCAACGGCCGCCTCGATGGCGCGACTGCAACCGCCATCGTCGAGCGCCAGTTCGTCGAAGTCATCATCGCGCCCGAAGTCAGCCCCGAGGCGAGCGAGGCGGTCGCCGCGAAAAAGAACGTGCGTCTGCTCGAATGCGGTGCGTGGAGCGGCAGCGTGGCCCAACTCGACATGAAGCGTGTGGCCGGCGGCCTGCTGGTGCAGGACGCCGACATCCTGCTGCACGGCGAACTCAAAACCGTCACCAGCCGTGCACCCACCGAACAGGAAATGACCGATCTGCTGTTCGCCTGGCGTGTCGCCAAATTCGTCAAGTCCAACGCGATCGTCTACGCGAAAGACCGCATGACCGTCGGCGTCGGCGCCGGACAAATGAGCCGCATCAACTCAGCCCGCATCGCCGCGATCAAAGCCGAGCACGCCGGCCTGCCAGTGCCCGGCTCGGTAATGGCGTCGGATGCCTTCTTCCCCGTCCGCGATGGCATCGACAACGCGGCCGCGGCCGGCATCAAGGCCGTGATCCAACCCGGCGGTTCGATGCGCGACGACGAAGTCATCGCGGCGGCCAACGAACACGGCATCGCGATGGTGTTTACTGGCACCCGGCATTTCCGGCATTGATTTCGGGTGAGCGGCAAGCGGAATAAACCGAACGCGCGCCACCTCTACCGCTCACCGCTCACTACTTACCGTTCACCAACATGAAAATCCTCGTCATCGGCTCCGGCGGACGTGAACACGCACTGGCGTGGAAGCTCGCGCAATCGCCCCGTGTTTCGCAAGTGTTTGTCGCGCCCGGCAATGGCGGCACGGCGACGGAAGACGGTCTCGTCAACCTGCCGTTGACGGCGATTCCCTCGCTGGTGGAATTCGTCCGCCGCGACACGGACATCGCCTTCACCGTGGTCGGCCCCGAAGCGCCGCTGGCGGCGGGCGTGGTCGACGCCTTCCGCGCCGCCGGGCTGAAAATTTTCGGCCCCACGCAGGCGGCCGCCCAGCTCGAAAGCTCCAAGGACTTTGCCAAGCAGTTCATGGCGCGTCACGGCATTCCCACCGCTGCCTTCGGCACTTTCACCGACGCTGCCGAGGCCCATGCCTACATTGATGCACAGGGCGCGCCCATCGTGGTGAAGGCCGACGGCCTCGCCGC
>JBGSZD010000253.1:0-4220 GCA_041750575.1 Thiobacillus sp.
GCGCTGCCGAGACGGCGCTGTAATGCGGTTGCCGGCGCCAGCGAGGCGGCCTCGGCAATGAAGGCGGCCTCATCCTCGGGCGGTGCCTTGAGGCCGTTTTCGCCGTGGCGGATGACTTCCTCGGCGGCGGCGCAGTCGTAAGCGACGACCGCGAGGCCGGATGCCATGGCTTCAATCGTGACGTTGCCCCAGGTTTCGGTCAGGCTGGGGAACAGGAACACGTCGCCGGATGCGTAATGCGCGGCCAGCGCTTCGCCGACCTGGGTGCCGCAGAATATCGCGTCGGGGCGCTTGGCCTGCCAAGTGGCGCGTTCGGGGCCGTCACCCACCAGCACCAGGCGGATGGCGGGATGGGCATCGCGCATGGCGTCGAAGGCACGGAATACCATCCCCAGATTTTTTTCGGCGGCGAGGCGTCCGACATACAAGGCCACCGTCTCGTTTTCGCTTACGCCCCAGTGCGTGCGCAGAGCAGGATCGCGGCGACCGGGATGAAACAGCTTGGTGTCCACGCCGCGACCGATGATCTCGATGTTTTCGTAGCCGTAGCCGAGCAATTCGCGGCGAATACCCTCGGTCGGCACTAGCGTGACGGCGGCCTTGTTATGGAACTTGCGCAGGTAGGCCACGATGGCGCGGCGCAGCAGGCCGAAGCCGTAGTGGTTGCTGTAGCTGTGGAAATTGGTGTGGAAATCGCTCGCGACCGGCAGGCGCAATTTGTTGGCTGCTGCCAGTGCCGACCAGCCAAGCGGACCTTCGGTGGCGATCTGCACCACGTCCGGACGCTGCCGGGTCCACAGCCGGGTCAACGCAGCCTTCGCCGGCAGCCCCATTTTCAGGCCTTCGTAGCGCGGCAGGGCGATACCGCGCTGCAGGTGTTCGGTGAGCGTGGCAGTCGGCTGCGGCTGGTCGTCGGCGTGCTGACGCGGACGTATGAGCTGAATCTGGTGATTACGTACCTGCAGGCCGTTGACCAGGCGGCCGAGCGTCATCGCCACGCCGTTGACTTCGGGCGGATAGGTTTCCGTTACCACCGCGATGCGCAGTTGCGGGCGCATCGGAGGGAGCGTCTGGCAGGTGAATTCGGCTGCATCCATGCGCGCAGCATGCGCGCGCCGTGCGACAAACAGATGAAGTCAGGGTGACGGTTTGATGAACCGTCGCTCAGGCGGCGAGCGGCAGGGTGTCGTGTGCGATGGCGCGCAGCAGCAGAATGTCGCGGTAGGCGCTCGGCTCAAAGCCCATGCGGGTACCGCCGCGCTTGTCGTAGATCAGGTCGTCGAAGAATGCGTCGATACCCGGCGAATTCCACACTTTTTCCAGTTGCTCCAGCAGATGGGGATAAGCCTCCAGTCCCTGGCCGATATCGCTGTCCTGGGAAACCGGGTAGCCGCTGAGGTTGACGTTGAAATAGCGGCGGCATTCGGCGCTGGCGGTGGCATAGCCCACTTTGTCGCCGTCGCGGTACAGCAGGTCGAGCAACAACAGCCACGGCACCGGGGATTCAGTGGGCGCTTCGCGCAGATGTTCCTGCAGCAGACTGATGGCGAGTTCGCCGTGACCGTGGGCCATGAAGACTTCGGCCTGATCGAGGATGTCTTCCTTGAGCTCGGTGCCTAGTTCGAGCAGCGGAGGCGGGGGAATGTCCGCCATGCGCTGGGGCGGCGGCGAGGCGGGGGCGCTAGAGCCGGCGGCAGGTGCGCGCGTTGGCACGGCAACCGGAGCAGATCCCGTATCGGGCAGTGCCGGCAAGGCGTCCGGGTGCGGTTCCCACGCCAACTCGTCGGGAAAGATGGCGGTCGTCTGGCGATCGCGGCTGCGGCGACGCAACCACGCGACCAGCAGGGCGCTCACGGCAAGCAGCCCGGCACCCAGTAGATACAGGGGCCATTGTGAAGGCTTGTTGGATGGCGTCGTTGGCGTCGCGGCTTTCACCGGTGTGCCCGTGCGCAGCGCTTCGAGTTCGGCATTGCGCTGCTGCAATGCGGCCAGTTGCGTTTCCAGATGCGCCAGCTTGCGGTTTAGCGCGGTGTTTTCGTCAGACAGTTCGGTGGCGGTCAACGCGTCGGGGTGTGGCCGCGACAAATCCGGCAAATTGGTGTCGTACCGCAGGGAAAGATGCGCGTCGTCCGACGGCGTGGTGTGTTTGCCCGACAGCACCAGACGCGGCTTGGCTGGCGCTGCTCTCTGCGTGCGGGGTGTCGGAACCAAGTCCCTGTCTGTCGCCATCGGGATAACGGATGCGGTTGTATGCTTGATGCGGGGCGTGCGGCGCACAGCGCGCG
The DNA here is from genome assembly GCA_041750575.1 of Thiobacillus sp. Classification (GTDB taxonomy): domain Bacteria; phylum Pseudomonadota; class Gammaproteobacteria; order Burkholderiales; family Thiobacillaceae; genus Thiobacillus. The sequence continues at coordinate 2,286 of JBGSZD010000253.1, forward strand.
GCGTCGTAGGAGCCGCTGCCGCTTGTTTGGTAGGCGCGTCGTCGCTGACGGCGGGTGCTACCGATGCGGTGGGTGGGTCGAGCAGAACGGCATATTCGCGCTGTAGCCGCGACTCGCAGTCGGATACCAGCACAAACTGCGCGATCGGGTCATACACAGCCTCGGTGGTGCGGATGTGCAGCAGCGTTTGGCCGGCTGTTTTCTCGAGACTCAGCTTTGCGTGCAGTGGCGGCGTGATACTTGCCGGGCTGGCGCTCAGGCTGAAACAGTCAGCCGAGGTAGTGGGCGTGGCGCCGAGTAGGGCGACGGTTGCGTGGAGGGGCTGGCCTAGGTTGGAGCGTACGCTGATATCCCCTAGGCCGAGGGCAACGGCGGAACCGATAGGGCACAAACTCAGCAGAAGGCAGACAGTTTTATTATTCACGTGCGTATGAAAGCAAGGGACCCCCTGTATTCCGGCTATATACGCGGTAACTTTAGGGCTGGGCGCAATATTGGCACGATTTTTGGTTCAGGTCAGCCCAAATCTCGGTTTAGTTCAGTAAAACCAGCGCCCAGACGACCACGACATTGATGAGGGCGATCATCACAGCTGCGCTTCCCATGTCCTTGGCGCGTTTGATAAGTTGATGATGCTCAAGGGAAATGCGGTCGACCGCCGCTTCCACCGCCGAATTCAGCAACTCGACAATCAGCACCCCCAGCACGGCGCCGACCATCAGGGCGCGTTCGATGCCCGTGTGTCCCAGAAACAACGCAAGCGGAACCAGCACCAGCGCCAGAAACAACTCCTGGCGAAATGCGTCTTCGTGCTTGAAGGCGGCGCTCAGTCCCGCCCAGGAATAACCTGCCGCGTTCAACACGCGCTTGATGCCGGTTTTGCCTTTGAAGGGACTTTCCTGGGTCATGGTTCTGGGTGGGTTGGGCGGATTCATGCGGCAGGTTTATACACCAGATCGAGTTCGCGCGCCGCCTTGACGTCGTCCAGCCGCCGCACCGGCAGGCTGTAGGGCGCGCCCTTCACCAGATCGGGATTGGTTTCGGCTTCGTGCTTGATCTTGATCATCGCCTCGACAAATCCGTCCAGCGTCTCGCGGCTTTCGGTCTCGGTTGGCTCGATCAGCAGGCATTCCGGCACCAGCAGCGGAAAGTAGGTGGTTGGCGCGTGGTAGCCGTAGTCGAGCAGGCGTTTGGCGAAATCCATCGCACTGACACCCGTCGCGTCCTTCAGCTTCTTCAGCGTGACGATGAATTCGTGGCTGGCGCGTCGCGTCGGGTAGGCGAGATCGAACCCGGCTTCGCGCAGTTTCGCCATCAGATAGTTGGCGTTCAGCGTGGCGTATTCGGCGACGCGGTGCATGCCTTCGCCGCCGAGCAGGCGTGCGTAGATGTAAGCGCGCATCAGCACGCCTGCGTTGCCCATGTTGGCTGACAGGCGGCCGATGGATTGCGGCAGATCGGTTTCGGTCGCCAGGCGATAGAGGCCGTTGTCGTTGAGCACCAGCGGAATCGGCATGAAAGGCAGCAGCCGCTGCGACACACCGACCGGACCCGCGCCCGGCCCGCCGCCGCCGTGCGGGGTGGAGAAAGTCTTGTGCAGGTTCATGTGGATGACATCGAAGCCCATGTCGCCGGGACGCACCTTGCCGAGAATGGCGTTGAGGTTGGCGCCGTCATAGTAGAGCAGGCCGCCGGCGTCGTGCACGATGGTCTGGATGTCGGCGATGGTTTTCTCGAACACACCCAGCGTCGATGGGTTGGTCAGCATGAGGCCTGCGGTCTGCGGGCCGACCGCCGCTTTCAGCGCGGCCAGGTCAACGCTGCCGGTGGGGTCGGTCGGGATTTCCTTGACCGTGTAGCCGCACATGGTCGCGGTGGCCGGGTTGGTGCCGTGCGCCGCGTCCGGCACGATGATCTCGCGCCGCGCGGTGTCGC
>JBGSZD010000254.1:0-4676 GCA_041750575.1 Thiobacillus sp.
CGCGCGCACCACGTCGAGATGTTCCGGCTTGATCGCCATCTGGCCGCGCACCACACCTGGCAAAGGCTGCCAGACATGGGTGAGGGGATCGCGTACCGCCGCCACCAGCCGCGGCTCGATCCGCTTGCCGCCGTTGGCGAGCATCGCCGCCGCCCTCGCCAGTTGCAACGGGGTGGTCAGGTTATAACCCTGGCCAATGCCCGCGATCACGGTCTCGCCGGGAAACCAGGATTTCTTCCAGCGGCGCTGCTTCCACTCACGCGAGGGCAGCAGCCCCGGCGATTCGCCATCGAGGTCGATGCCGGTTTTTTCGCCGAGGCCGAACTGCGCCAGATAATCGTGCATGCGGTCGATGCCCATATCCACCGCCAACCGGTAATAGTAGACGTCGCACGACTGCGAGATGGATTTGCGCATATCGACCACGCCATGTCCGCCGGCCTTCCAGTCGCGGAACCGGTGACGGCTGTTGGGCAGGCTGTAAAACCCCGGATCGACAATGCTGTCCAATGGTTTACGCACACCCAGTTCCAGCCCTGCCAGCGCCATGAATGGCTTGATGGTCGACCCCGGCGGATAGATGCCGCGTAGCGCGCGGTTGACCATCGGTCGCTCGGGCGATTCGTTGAGCGCCTTCCAGGTTTCCGGATCAATGCCGTCGATAAACAGATTGGGATCGAACCCCGGTTTGCTCACCAGCGCCAGTACCCCGCCGGTGTTGGGGTCGAGCGCCACCAGCCCACCGAGAAAATCGCCGAAGGCATGCTCCGCCACCGTTTGCAGATCGAGGTCGAGATGCAGGCGCAAATCCTTGCCCGGCACCGGTGGAATGCGCGACAGCATGCGCACCGAGCGGCCGCTGGCGTCGGTCTCCATTTGGTCGAAGCCGGTGCGGCCGTGCAGCAGCGTTTCGTAGCTCTGTTCCAGCCCGGTCTTGCCGATGTGGACGCTACCCTTGTAATTCTGGTCGCGCCCGGTTTCACGCAGATTTTTCAGGTCACGATCATTGATGCGGCCGATAAACCCCACCACATGCGCCATGCCCGGCCCGGCCTGATAGTTGCGAAACAGCCGCGCTTTGACTTCGATCCCCGGCAGGCGATAGCGGTTGGCGGCGAGCACCGCCACCTCCTCGTCGGTCAGCTTGCTTTTCAGCGGCACGGTCTCGAATTCGTGCGATTCGGCGAGCAGGCGACGAAACCGCCGCAACTGGCCGGGCGTAATCTCGATCAATTTGCCCACCGCTGCCAGCGTGGCTTCCAGATCGTGGGTGCGCGCGCGCATGACTTCCAGCGTGTAGGCCGAATAGTTTTCCGCCAGGATGCGGTCCTTGCTGTCGAAAATCAGGCCACGGTTGGGCGCGGTCGGCACCAGCGAAATGCGGTTGTTTTCGGCACGCTCGATGTAATGATCGTGCCTGATGATTTGCAGGTAGAACGCGCGCACCAGCAAGGCTGTCGCCAATAGTGCAATGAATGCCGCGCCGAATTTCAGCCGCCCATGAAAACGGGCCAGCTCACGATCCAGATTTTTCAGTGGCGTGGCGAAGCGGCTCACGTCCCATCCCGCAGGCCCTTGCCGTGCCACAGACGCACAAACAGGGCAATCAGATACCACAGCACGGTGCTGCTCAATGCCGGCAACAGGATCAGCAACCCTGCCGGCGGATTGACCGCCAGCCAGCCAACCAGCAGTACCGCCAACTGCACCGTGAGCAAAATGGGAAACAACTGCGCGGCCTGACGCAGCGGGTCGAACTGGAGCAGGCGCAGCCGCAGAAACAACACCAGATACACTCCGATCGCGTAGGCAATGGCGTGCTGCCCAAATACCGCACCATCCTGAAAGTCGGCCAACAGTCCCAGGGAAAATGCCACCCCGAAGCCCACGCGCGCGGGCTGGTGCAGCACCCAGAACAACACGCCGACCAGCACGAAATCCGGCCGCAAGGCCAGCGCCCAGCCGGACCATGGCAACTGCTCCAGCAGCACTGCCACCACAAGGCCGCCGAGAATGCGGCGCCAACTACCGGTTTGGGCGGCGACGCTCATGGTCGGCTCACCTGCGGTTCGGCGACCAGCACCAGAACGGCGCGTGTACGGTCGAGGCCCGCCAGGGGCAGGCAGTCCACCCGCAAATAGGGATTGGATTGCGAACGGCTGATCCGGCTGACGCGCGCCACCGGGATGCCAGCCGGATAGACCCGGTCGATGCCCGACGTCAGCAGGCGATCGCCCATCCGGATATCGGTCTGCGCCGGCATGTAACGCAGTTCCATCTGGCCATGGCCGCTGCCCGCGGCCAACCCGCGCTGGCCGGTACGTTCGATGAACACCGGCGTCAGTTGTTCGCGATTGCTCACCAGCGTGACCTCGCTCGACCCCGGATACACCTGGCTCACCTGCCCCATCAGACCGCCCGCATCGACTACCGGCAAACCGGTGCGTAACCCTGCTCTGGCACCCTGATCCAGCGTGATGCGCTGGGCAAACCAGTCGTGCCCCTGATACAGCAGGACAGCCTGCACCTTCTGTTGGCCGGGCCGGGCTTGCACCTGCAGCAGCTTACGCAATTCGGTATTTTCACGCGCCAGATCCTCGGCGGCGTTGGCGCTGATCCGCAGTCGCGTACGCTCGGCCAGCAAGGCATCGCGCTCATTTTGCAGCAGACGGTGGCGGGTGAAGAAACCGCCCAGTTCGGCGGCAACATCGGTGGGGGCGCGCATGACCTGACGCACCGGCTGCAACAACATCGAAAAGCCGCTGCGCAGGCCACCGAGCGCGTGATAACGGGTGTCCAGCACCACACAGGACACGCCGACCAATAACCAGATCATCAGGAGCGTCGTCGGCCCCAGTCGACGGGCGAACATGAGTTGGCCGGGCGTCGCCATCAGTTGCTCCCGTCAGCAACGGCCACGTTCACTCGTTGGTGAACACCGTCGACAGCTTGTCCATGTTTTCCAGCGCCATCCCGGAGCCGCGCACCACGCAGGTCAGCGGGTCGTCGGCGACGATCACCGGCAGGCCGGTTTCTTCCATCAACAAGCGATCCAGGTCGCGCAGCAGTGCGCCGCCGCCGGTCAGCACCATGCCTTTTTCGGCAATGTCCGCACCCAGCTCGGGCGGCGTCTGCTCCAGCGCCTGCTTCACCGCGCTCACAATCGCATTGAGCGGCTCGGTCAGCGCCTCGAGGATTTCGTTGGACGACACATTGAAGCTGCGCGGCACGCCTTCGGCCAAGCTGCGGCCCTTGACTTCCATTTCAAGCACTTCGGCGCCGGGGAAGGCCGAGCCCATTTTCTTCTTGATCTGCTCGGCGGTAGCCTCGCCGATCAGCATGCCGTAGTTGCGGCGAATGTAGCTGATGATGGCTTCGTCCATGCGGTCGCCGCCGACGCGCACAGAGTTGGCATACACCACGCCGCCGAGCGAAATCACGCCGACCTCGGTGGTGCCGCCGCCGATGTCGACCACCATCGAGCCGGTCGCATCCGCCACCGGCATGCCGGCGCCAATCGCCGCTGCCATCGGTTCCTCGATCAGATAGACCTGACGCGCGCCTGCACCGATGGCCGATTCGCGGATCGCGCGGCGCTCCACCTGGGTCGAGCCGCACGGCACGCAGATGATGATGCGCGGGCTGGGGCGGAACATGCGAGTGTCATGCACCTTCTTGATGAAATACTTGAGCATCTGCTCGGTGACGGTGAAATCGGCGATCACGCCGTCCTTCATCGGCCGGATTGCCTGCAGGTTGCCCGGGGTGCGGCCCAGCATCTGCTTGGCTTCCGTGCCCACCGCCTGCACCGTGCGCTTGCCGCCCGCCTGCATATCGGTGCGGATAGAGACGACCGAGGGTTCGTCGAGCACGATGCCGCGGTCGCGCACGTAAATCAGCGTGTTGGCGGTACCGAGATCGATGGCGAGATCGGTGGAGAAATAGCTGGTCAGAAACTTGAACATGGCGGCATCGGCACCCGCGCCAGGCGGGCGAAAGGGCAGTAAAAACAAGGGGGCTATGATACCCTAACGAGCTTCGTTCCCGTAAGTTATCAGGTGCTTTCACCATGTCCCTCACTCCGGACGACGTCAAGCGCATTGCCCGCCTTGCGCGCATAGAAACCAGTGATGCCGAGGCGCAGGCCACGCAGGCCCAGCTCAACAACATTTTTGACCTGATCGCCACCATGCAGGCGGTGGATACAAGCGCCATCGCGCCGATGGCCCACGCACAGGAGGTTTATCAGCGCCTGCGCGACGACGCCGTGACCGAAACCGACCGCCACGCTGCCTTTCAGGCTATCGCGCCGGCAGTCGAAAATAGCCTCTATCTCGTGCCCAAAGTCATCGAGTAAATCGAGTAAGTCATGCCTGAAACCTCTCTCTCCGCGCTTGCCGCGCAACTCGCCGGCAAGCAGATTTCCAGCCGCGAATTGGCCCAGCAGTACCTTGACCGCATCGCCGCACTGAACGCGTCGCTCAATGCGTTCATCACGGTGAACGCCGACCGGACACTGGCCGAAGCCGAAGCCGCCGACGCGTTGCGTGCCGCAGGAAATGCCGGCCCGCTCACCGGCGTGCCGATCGCCCACAAGGACATTTTCTGCACCGACGGCTGGCTTACCACCTGCGGCTCGAAGATGCTGCACAACTTCGTTGCGCCGTACGATGCCC
>JBGSZD010000255.1:0-5973 GCA_041750575.1 Thiobacillus sp.
CCTCGGCGGCGACGAATTCGGCCTCATTCTGTTCGACACCCAGCCCGACGAGGCCAACCTGGTGTGCCGGCAACTGGTGCAGCGCATCCGCGATTTCCGCTTCGAGCACAAGGGGCGGCGCTTCACCCTCGGCGCGTGCGCCGGCATCGCGCCCATTACGCAGACCGCGACGACCGCGGGCGACATCATGATCCAGGCCGACATGGCGTGCTATCGCGCCAAGTCGGAAGGCAGCGGACGGGTCATGCTGTACGAGGCCGACGAAGTCGGCTTCCGCCGCCTGGAAGCGGAAATGGGCTGGGCCGCCGACTTCGCGCAGGCACTCGAATCCAACCAGTTCCTGCCGTATCGCCAGCTGATCCAGCCAACCACCCGCAGCGGACAGCCGCACTACGAAGTGCTGATCCGCTGGCTGCGCAACGGCGTGATCGAAGGGCCGGCCAAATTGCTGCCCGCGCTTGAGCGTTACGGTCAGGCCCCGATTCTCGACCGCTGGATGGTGGAAGCAGTGATTTCCTATCTGGCCGCACAACCCGACGACCATGCGGTGTACTTCATCAATCTGTCGGGCAAAACCGTCGTCGACGAGTTCTTCCTGGGCACGGTTTGCCATCTGCTGGACCGCTACGGCGTACCCGGCGAGCGTCTCGGTTTCGAAGTGACGGAAACCGCCGCGGTGGTCAATCTAGCCGACGCGCAGCGTCTGATCGAAGGCCTGCGCGAACGCGGCTGCCAGTTCGCACTCGACGATTTCGGGCGCGACGCGTCTTCGTTCTTTTATCTCAAGCACCTGCCCGCCGACTATCTCAAGATCGACGGCGCCTTCGTGCGCGGCATGTTGAACGATCGCCGCGACCAGACCATCGTGCGCTCGATCGCGCAGTTGGCGCGCGACTTCGGCATGATGTCGATCGCCGAGCAGGTGGAGGACGCCGAGATGGCGGCGCTGCTGAACGACATGGGCGTGGACTATTTGCAGGGTTACCACATCCATCGCCCGGAAGCCCTGCCCAACTGGCAGCCTTTTAGCGGCGTTCAGCCGGCTTCACGCGTGGCGACAGCGCGCGCGGCGCCGCTGACGCTGGTCAAGTAGCGCCTTACTCGATCACGGTATCGGCGATGCCCTCGACCGCCTGCGGATAACGCATTTTCATCCCCTCCAGCGCTTCGATCAGCAGGCCGGACACCCTCAGATTGCGCGCCAGCTTGCTGTTGGCGGGAATCACGTGCCACGGCGCGTGCGTGGTGCTGGTGGCCGACAGCGCCGCCTCGTAAGCGTCCATGTAGTCGTCCCACTGCGCGCGCACGGCCAGATCGCCGGGCTGGAATTTCCACTGTTTTTCCGGCGTATCGCGGCGTTCTTCCAGCCGCTTTTTCTGCTCGTCTTTGGAAATATGCAGGTAGAACTTCAGGATTGTCGTGCCGGTTTCCACCAGCAGGCGCTCGAAGTCGTTGATCTGGCGATAGCGCCGCTTGCACTCGGCGTCGTCGATCCAGCCATTCACCCGGGTGATCAGCACATCCTCGTAATGCGAACGATTGAAGATGGCGATCTCGCCCGTGCCCGGCACGTGGTGGTGCACTCGCCATAGATAATCACGCGCCAGTTCGTGCGGCGTCGGTGCCTTGAAACCTACCACCCTCACGCCCAGCGGATCGACGCCTTGAAATACATGGCGGATGGTCGAGTCCTTGCCCGCGGTATCCATCGCCTGCAGCACGATCAGGAGCTTGTGCTTGCCCTCGGCATACAGCAGTTCCTGCAGCGTTTCGAGCCGTGCGCGATGCGCATCCAGCAGATCGCGCGCGTCGGACTTGTCCTTGCCGATGATGTCGGTATCGTCAGGGTCCCAGTTCGACAGCTTGACCCTGCTGTCGGGAGAAACGCGGGTGTCGACGGGTTTCACAGGCTCTCCTTGGGTGGGATCAGTGTCATCCACTCGCCCAGTGCACCGCGGATGTCAGCGAGCGTCAGGTGCCGCATCAAGGCCCGATTGCCGGGTGCCATCTGGTTCCAGGCGCACGTCATGCCGCGAAGATTCGGTTGAACGGGATCGCGCAGGCGGAACCCGGTGAGGTAGTACAGAAACGTCGGCTCTCCCTCGTCGAAAGCAAACCGCGCTTTCAGGTAAGGCGAAGCGGCCTCCCGGGCGATGACCGGACTGATGCTGCGCGTCACACGCCACACCTCGAAGCGTCCCGGTCGCAGCGTTTGCAGCTCGGCACGCACCGTGTCGAGTTCCACCACGCAGAACGGATCGTGCTCCTGCACGCTGTTGCGCGGCACGATACGCCCATACTGCAATCGCACCGTCGCCGCATCCGCGGGAATCGTCAACGGCCGGTTGAGCTGCGCCACCCAGCCGGTCGTGTACGCGTAATACGGCGACGCCGGGTCGGGCGACGACAGCGACGCACAGCCCCCCAGCAACATCGCAAGCCCCATCCCAATCGATTTCATTCGACCTCCTGGCAAATTGAATCCTGGCGGAATGCTTGCAAGCGGTCCAGCCGGGTTAACTTTTAGCGCGTACAGCCGATGATACCTATGGCGCTACTGTAAACCGCAAACCAACATGAACAATGGATATTCCAGCCGCAAAGGGGCGGCGCTGTGACCGCTCCGGCCGAACGCGCCTTCAACGCGCGCGTCGATGCAGGCCTGACACGCCTGCTTTACGATAATTTTCCGCACGCGCTGATTACCAATGTCGTCATCAGCCTGCTGCTGGTCGCAGGGGTGTGGCAGGCTCAGCCCCATGCGACCCTGCTAGGGTGGCTGGCGTGCCTGTGGCTGGTCACACACTGGGTCGCTGGCAACTGTTGCGTGCCTACCGGCGCTGCGCCGATGATGCCCGGGCGAAAATCTGGGCGCGGCGCTTTACCTTGGGCTCGTTCGTAGCTGGCGCGGCCTGGAGTCTTGCCGTTATTTATCTGATGCGCACGCACGTTGCGGGACACCAGGCGTTCAGCGTTTTCATTCTGGGCGGACTCGCCGCCGGCGCGGTGGCGACCAGCGCCGCGCACCGCCCCGCCTATTTCGCGTTCATGTTGACGATGCTGGCGCCCTTGCCGGTATTGATGGCGCTGGAAAGCGGCACCCTCCAGTGGGCCATGGCTGGAATGGTTCTGGTTTTTATCGCGGTTCTGGCGCGCAGCGTGAGCCTGATCCACGCCTCTTTGCGGCATTCGCTGGAGCTCGGGCTGAATAACGAGGCGCTGGCACATGAGACGCGTCGCGATCTGGACGAGCACGTACGCACGACACAGGCGCTGCACGATAGCGAACAGCGCTTGCGCACCATACTCGAAACCGAGCCGGAATGCGTGAAGATCATCGGCGCGGACGGGCGCCTCAAACAGATGAACCCGGCCGGCCTGGCGATGATCGAGGTTGATGATCCTGGGCTGGTGATCGGCCAGCGTGTGGAGGGTGTCATCGTGCCCGAGCATCGCGCGGCGTTCGCCGACCTCACCCGGCGCGTGTTGCGCGGCGAGCGCGGCGCTCTGGTCTTTCAGGTGACCGGGCTGAAGGGCACAAAGCGTTGGCTGGAAACGCATGCCGTTCCGTTGCACGAGGCGAATGGCGAGATTTCGCTGCTGGGGATTACCCGGGATATCAGTGCGCGCAAGGCGGCCGAGGAGGCGCTGTCCCTGGAGCGCGATCTGGCGCAGATTACGCTGCGCGCCATCGGCGATGCCGTGGCGACCACCACGCCGGAAGGCCGGGTGAGTACGCTCAACGCCGCCGCCGTCCGCATGACCGGCTGGACCGAAGCGGAGGCCCACGGACGGCCATTTGCCGAGGTATTTGCCTTGAGCACGGCGATCGATCAGGCGGATGCGGGGGAAACGCTCATCGCGCGCTGCCTCGACATGCGCGCGCCGCTGTCGCCGGACGAGCAGTTGTTGCTCACGCCGCGCGGCCGCAACGAGCCGCACGCAGTGGAACTGACTGCCGCGCCCATTCTCGACCGCACGAACGACGCCATTCTTGGCGCGGTGGTGGTGTGCCACGATGTTTCCACGCTGAGCCATGTCGCGAGCCACGATGCACTGACCGGGCTCATCAACCGGCGCGAATTCGTGCTGCGTCTGACGCATGCGGTGGATAGCGCGTGCGTTGACCATGCCGAGCATGCGCTGTGCTATATCGACCTGGATCAGTTCAAAGTGATCAACGACAGCTGCGGCCACGCGGCGGGCGACGAATTGCTGCGCGAAATCGCCGGCATGCTGCGCGGCGTGATTCGCGACGGCGACAGCCTGGCGCGCCTGGGCGGCGACGAGTTCGGGCTGCTGCTGCCCGGCTGCCCGCTGGACAAGGCGGCCAGCATCGCCGACCTGCTGCGCGACAAGATTGCCGGTTTTCGATTTGCCTGGGGCGGACGGCCATTCGAAATTGGTGCGAGCATCGGCGTAGTGTCGATCCGCGCCAATAACGGCAGTGTGGGCGATCTGCTGCGCGTGGCGGATTCGGCCTGCTATGTAGCCAAGGAAGAAGGACGCAATCGCGTGCATGTGTATCAGCCCGACGACATGGCCGTCGCCGAGCATCGCAGCCAGATGGCCTGGGTGCAGAAACTGCGCCAGGCCCTGGAGGAAGACCGCTTCGTGTTGCACTACCAGCCGATCGCCGCGCTTCACCCCGGAGAGCAGCGACGGCATATCGAGATTTTGCTGCGCATGCAGGGCGACGACGGCAGCCTCATCTCGCCCGGCATGTTCATCCCGACCGCCGAACGCTATCAGCTCATGCCCGCGCTCGACCGCTGGGTGGTGCGCAGAAGCCTGGAGCGCCTGGCGCCGCTGCTGCGGAAGCGCGACATGGTGTGCGGCATCAATCTGTCCGGGCAGTCGCTCACCGAAGCCAATCTGCTGCCCATGATTCTTGCGGAATTCGACCGCCTCGCCATCCCGCCCGACACCGTGTGCTTCGAAATCACCGAGACCAGCGCCATTTCGCATCTGGGGCGCGCGCGCGAACTACTGCTCGGGCTTAAACAGGCTGGCTGCATGCTTGCCCTGGACGACTTCGGCAGCGGCCTGTCTTCGTTCAGCTACCTCAAGCAGCTGCCGGTGGACTACCTCAAGATTGACGGTGCTTTCGTTCGCGACATCGCACACAATCCTTTCGATCGCGCCATAGTCGGTTCCATGGTGCAGGTGGCGCGCAGCATGGGCATACGCACCGTGGCCGAGTTCGTTGAAGATGAAGTCGCGCTCGGCCATGTGCGCGACCTCGGCGTGGATTTTGGCCAGGGCTATGGCATCGCCCGGCCGCAGGCGCTCGACAGATTATTCGATGCAGCACTGGCTGGCACGGATTCGATGGACGATGCTGTGGACGCGCCATGCGTCCTGATGGAGCAGTGCGGTTAGGCGCGGATTGCGATTAAGCCAGCCGCTCACTACTCAGGCTTCACCCGGAACCACGCTGCATACAAGGCCGGCAGGAAGAACAGCGTGAGGAAGGTTGCCGCGATCAGGCCGCCCATCACCGACACTGCCATCGGCCCCCAGAAAATCGAACGCGACAGCGGAATCATCGCCAGCACCGCCGCGGCGGCGGTCAAACTGATCGGCCGCATGCGCCGCACCGTCGATTCGACGATGGCGTCCCATTGCGACAGGCCGCGCGCGACATCCTGCTGGATCTGATCGACCAGGATCACCGAATTGCGCATGATCATGCCGGCCAGCGAGATGATGCCGAGCAACGCGACGAAGCCCATCGGGCGACCACTCACCAGCAGCGCGATCGCCACGCCGATGATGCCGAGCGGCGCGGTCAGCACCACCAGCAACGAGCGCGAAAAGCTGCCGAGCTGCAGCATCAGCAGCGTGAAGGTGGTAATTAGGATAAGCGGCCACGACGCGCCAATGGCGGCATTCGCCTTGGCGCTGCTCTCGACCGGCCCGCCGATTTCCAGCCGGAATCCCGGCGGCAGCTGCGCCTTGAATGCCGCCACC
>JBGSZD010000256.1:0-4308 GCA_041750575.1 Thiobacillus sp.
AAATCCTGCCCCGCCCGATGGTTGGGAACGAGCACCGTCAAGCCCGAGAGATCGGGCAGGCGGTCAGCGTGCAGGTCGAGCAGATGGCGGGCAACGGCGTGCGGCAGGGCCGGGCCGCCGAGGGTTTCCAAGCGCTTCAGCGCTCCAGATACTTGATCTTGTCCTTGACGCCGGCCCACTCGTCGGCGTCGGGCAGCGGATCCTTCTTCTCGATGATGACCTTCCACACCTTGGCGAGTTCGGCGTTGAGCGCGATGTAGCCGCGCTGGTTATCCGGCACGTCGTCCTCGGCGAAAATGGCCTCGACCGGGCATTCGGCCACGCACAGCGTGCAGTCGATGCACTCTTCGGGGTCGATGACGAGGAAGTTGGGGCCCTCATGGAAGCAGTCGACCGGACAGACATCGACACAATCGGTATATTTGCACTTCACGCAGGCGTCGGCTACAACGTATGTCATTCGTATTTACCCAGATGAGTTGAGAAATGCCCGGATGCTTGCAGGCGGCAATTTTGATGTAGCATATCGGCACAAAACCGAATTTTCCAGCATTACCACCTTCCCAAACCGTCCAGGCCGTACCCGGCCACCCCTACTTCTAAACTAGGAGCTTCACCGATGAGCGAGCATGTTCATTACATATCCGACGATTCTTTCGAACAGGAAGTCCTGCAGGCCGGCGTGCCCGTGCTGGTGGATTACTGGGCGGACAGGTGCGGCCCCTGCAAGATGATCTCGCCGGTCCTCGACGAAGTCGCCAAGGAATATTCCGGCAAGCTCAAGGTGTGCAAGCTCAACATCGACGAGAACCAGGCCACGCCGCCCAAGTTCGGCATCCGCGGGATCCCCACCCTGATGATCTTCAAGAACGGCAACGTCGAGGCCACCAAGGTCGGTGCCCTGTCCAAGTCGCAACTCACCGCTTTCGTCGACAGCAACATCTAACACGTTTCAACCGGACGGCGCATCGGCGCGCCGCCTTCTCGCAGCACCGTCCGGCTTCGCCTCTTCCTCACGTCCGGCTCTTTCAAGCGAGCCCACTCAGGCCCATCCCATGCATCTTTCCGAACTCAAGCAAAAGCCCATCACCGAACTGCTCGAAATTGCTGCCACCAACGGCATCGACAACGCCAACCGTTTCCGCAAACAGGAACTGATCTTCACCATTCTGAAGACGCTGGCCAAGCGCGGCGAAAGCATCTACGGCGATGGCGTGCTGGAAGTGCTGCCGGACGGTTTCGGCTTTCTGCGTTCACCGGAGTCCTCGTATCTCGCCAACACCGACGATATCTACGTGTCGCCGTCGCAGATCCGCCGCTTCAACCTGCACACCGGCGACAAGATCGAAGGCGAGATCCGCACGCCCAAGGATGGCGAGCGCTATTCGGCAATGACCAAGCTCGACCTGATCAACGGCGAGCCGCCCGAAGCCAGCAAGAACAAGATCCTGTTCGAAAACCTTACCCCGCTGCATCCGGACAAGCCGCTCAAGCTGGAGCGCGACATCAAGGCCGAGGAAAACATCACCAGCCGCATCATCGACATCGTCGCACCGATCGGCAAGGGCCAGCGCGGTTTGCTGGTGGCGCCACCCAAGTCCGGCAAGACCGTGATGCTGCAGCACATTGCCCACGCGATTTCATCCAATCATCCCGACGTCGTGCTGTTCGTGCTGCTGATCGACGAGCGACCGGAAGAAGTGACCGAAATGAGTCGCACCGTGCGCGGCGAAGTCGTGGCCTCGACCTTCGACGAGCCCGCCAGCCGCCACGTCCAGGTGGCCGAGATGGTGATCGAGCGCGCCAAGCGCCTGGTCGAGCACAAGAAGGACGTGGTGATCCTGCTGGACTCGATTACCCGTCTGGCACGCGCCTACAACACCGTGCAGCCCGCTTCCGGCAAGGTGCTGACCGGCGGCGTCGATGCGAACGCCCTGCAGAAGCCCAAGCGCTTCTTCGGTGCGGCACGCAACATCGAGGAAGGCGGCAGCCTGACCATCCTCGCCACCACGCTGGTCGACACGGGCAGCCGCATGGACGACGTCATCTACGAGGAATTCAAGGGCACCGGCAACCTCGAAATCCACCTCGACCGCAAAATGGCCGAGAAGCGCCTCTACCCCGCGATCAACGTCAACCGCTCCGGCACCCGCCGCGAAGAACTGCTCATCCCGCCCGAGCTGCTGCAAAAGATATGGGTGCTGCGCAAGTTGCTGTATCCGATGGACGACATGGAAGCGATGGAGTTTCTGGTCGACAAAATCCGCGCCGCCAAGAACAACGCAGATTTCTTCGATTCGATGCGCCGGGGTTGATCGGGCCCCTCGGTTCCGCTATACTCTCGCGTTCTCCGAATTCACCACTAAGGAATTGCCATGAAAGCCGGCATTCACCCCGATTACAAAGAAGTGTCCGTGACCTGCTCCTGCGGCAGCACGTTCGTCACCCGCTCCACGCTGGGTAAAGAAAAATTGCACGTCGAAGTCTGCTCGTCCTGCCATCCGTTCTACACCGGCAAACAGAAGATCGTCGACACCGCCGGTCGCGTCGAGAAGTTCCGTCAGCGCTACGGCATGAAGTAAGCGTGCTTGTTTGGCACTTCACCAAAAGCGGCTTCGGCCGCTTTTTGCATTATTGCGGCCATGCAACGGTATCATTTCGTATGCCTTCTTTTCAGGAATAGACCAACGTGACTCCCCAAGCCTTTCGCCGCGTGGCCGTCATCGCCTTCGGCGCGCTGGCGCTGACGCATTGCGCGCAAAACCCCGTCACAGGCGACAAGAATTTCGTGCTGATGTCCGAGGCGCAGGAAATCCAGATGGGTGCACAGGCGCACAAGGATGTGCTGAAGGAATATGCGGCGCTGGATAACCCGGCGCTGCAGGCTTACGTGAACGAAGTCGGCCAGCGGCTGGCAAAGCAGGGCCATCGGCCGAATCTGAAATGGCATTTCACCGTGGTCGACAGTCCCGATGTCAATGCCTTCGCCCTGCCGGGCGGCTATATCTACATCACGCGCGGCATCATGGCGTATCTGAATTCCGAGGCCGAACTGGCAGGCGTGGTCGGCCATGAAATCGGTCACGTCACTGCGCGCCACGGGGTGCGTCAGCAAAGCGCGACGACGGCAGCAGGCGTCGGCGCGATTCTCGGTTCGATCCTGGTGCCGGGCATGAACAACCAGGGTGGCGCGACCATGCTGCAATCGTTGGCGCAGGCTTTGACTGCGGGGTACGGCCGTGACCACGAACTCGAAGCCGACCGTCTCGGTGCCGAATATCTGGCCAAGACCGGCTTCAACCCGCAAGCCATGATCGAAGTCATCGGTGTACTGAAAAACCAGGAACTGTTTGCCGCCGAACAGGCCAAGCGCGACGGCCGTCAGCCCAACACCTACCACGGCACCTTCGATACTCACCCCAGCAACGACGCGCGCCTGAAACAGGTGGTGGGGGAGGCGGGCAAATACACCGTCGCCAACCCGCGCGAAGGCCGCAACGAGTTTCTGCAAAGAATGGATAGCGTGTATTTCGGCGACAGTCCCGATCAGGGCGTGATCCGCAACAACAGATTGCTGCACGAGAAGCTTGGCCTGGCGATCCAGTTTCCGCAGGGCTGGCGGGTGCAGAACCGCCCCGACCGGGTGATGGCGCTGAGCGCCAAGGGCGACGCACTGGTCGAATTGCAGCAAGGACCAAAGGGTGACAAACCGCTGGAAACGCTGCAAAAAGGCCTCAAGCTGGATGCCGGAGCGCGCTACGACAGCGGCAGCCTGAGCGGTTACCCGGCGGCATTCGCGGCCGGCGCACAACAAGGCAAACCGGTGGTCGTGGCGGCCGTGGTGTTCAACGGCGCACAGTATCTGATCGCAGGCATGGCGAAGGACAAGACGACCTATGAGCGCGAACGCGGCACGTTGCGCGCCGCAATCAACAGTTTCCAGGCGATTTCACCCGCCGAGCGACAGACGGCGCGGCCCTACGTGCTGCGCCTGATCACCGCACAAGCCGGCACGACAATGGCGGGCCTTGCCCGGCAGTCGCCGCTCGGCGCCGAAGCGGAAAGCCAGCTGCGCCTGATGAACGATCTCTACCCCAGTGGCGAGCCCAGGCCGGGTCAGCTTCTCAAAATTGTTCACTAAGCGCGCGCTTTCCCTGCCGCAGCACCCGCAAGGAGTACGCCGGTGGGGACCCCGCTGCTGCGTAGCGACCCTTCCGCAGATCGGGCTGTGGCTGCTCTGCCTGGCCTGGCTGTTGCCGGGCCTGATCGGGCACGCGCCGTGGAAGGGCGGCGACGGCGAGCACTTCG
>JBGSZD010000257.1:0-2272 GCA_041750575.1 Thiobacillus sp.
GGACGCCTGCTGGCCGAGGTGCGCTCGCGCGGCCTCACGCTGGAAAAAATCCTGCTCACACACGGCCATCTCGACCACGTCGGCGCGGCGGTGGAATTGCGCGACGCGCTCGGTATTCCCATCGTCGGCCCGCAGCGCGAGGAGCAGTTCTGGCTCGACCTGCTGCCGCAGCAGGCCGAACTGTTCGGCTTTCCGCCGGCGCAGGCGTTCACGCCCGACCAGTGGCTGGAAGACGGCGACCGCGTCAAGGTGGGTTCAATGAGGTTCGACGTGCTGCTCTGCCCCGGCCACACGCCCGGCCATGTGGTGTTTTTCGAGCCCGAGGCACGGCTCGCTTTCGTGGGCGACGTGTTGTTCAAGGGCTCGATCGGCCGCACCGATTTTCCGCGCGGCGACCACGCGGCGCTGCTTTCTGCCATCCGTGAAAAACTTTTCCCGCTCGGCGACGACGTGCGCTTCGTGCCGGGACACGGCGCGATGTCCAGCTTCGGGCATGAACGCCGCGAGAACCCCTTCGTCGGCATGGCGTCTGACTGACATACCAAGACATTCCAGGAGACCGCAATGAAAACCGCCCGTCTGTTGTCCGCCGTCGCCGCCGCATGGATGCTGTCGGTCTTGGCGCATGCGCAGAATCTCGCCGCGATCATCCAACCCATCCCGGAGGCGCCCGCGCTGACGCAGGATGCACAAAAGCTTCTGGATACCGTGAATGCACGCGTACCGCAAATCGACACGGCGGGGCTCATCGCGCAATTGAAAGCGCAGCCGGAAACCGTTGTCATCGACGTGCGCTCGGCGGCAGAACTCGCGCTCCTGGGTGGCCGCATCGACGCCCCGCGCTTCGCCAACATCATGCGCGGCTGGATCGAATTCCAGATCGAGGCGGCGGTACCGGACAAGGCCACGCCCATCGTCGTCTATTGCGGCGTCAGCCAGCGCAGCCCGATGGCCGCCGACACGCTGATCCGGCTCGGCTACCAGAACGTGAAAAACTACCGCGACGGCTTCTTCAACTGGAAGCGCGCCGGGCTGCCCATCGTCCAGCTCGACGCCGCACCCGCTTCCTTCCTCTACCGCCTGCCGCAGGAAATCATCCCCGGTGTGTGGTCGGCGATCGGCGCAACGGCACCGGGTACGTATGACAACTCCGGCCACAACAACAACCTCTCCTTCGTCATCACCGACGACGGCGTGATGGTGGTGAACGCCGGCGACAACTATTTGCTGGCGCAAAGCCTGCACGAGGAAATCAAGCAGCGCACGACGCAGCCGGTGAAATACGTGGTGCTGGAAAACAGCCAAGGCCACGCCATGCTCGGCTCCAAATACTGGAAGGAACAGGGTGTGACCGTCATCGCGCACCGCGACACGGCGAAGGAGATGGAAACGAACGGCTACGAATCGCTGGAAGTGATGCGTGCTCGCGCCCGCGACAAGGCGTTCAAGACCGAATTCGTCATGCCGGACAAGCTCTACGACGACCGGCTCGACCTCAAGATGGGCTCATGGAACCTGCAGATCCTGCACCTCGGTTCCTCGCACAGCCACGGCGACACCATGGTGTGGCTGCCTGAAAAGAAACTGGCGATCGCCGGCGACACCGCCTTCCATGTGCGCATGCTGCCGATCTTCGAGGACACCGACACCGCCAAGTGGATCGAGACCTGGGACAAATTCGAAGCGCTCGGCGCGACCATCGTCATCCCCGGCCACGGCGGCCCGACGGACATGCCAACCGTGCGCAAGTGGACGCGCGACTACCTCGTTCACCTGCGCGCGAAAGTGGCCGAAGTCATCAAGGCCGGCGGCTCGCTCGACGACGCCTACAAGGTCGACCAGTCGGCCTACCTGCATCTGCACACTGCGGATGAACTCGCGCGCAGCAATGCGGGGCGAGTGTATCGGGCGATGGAGTTCGAATAGGGGCTGTCGGCCAAGAAACTACCGATAAAAAGTCATTGCGAGCGAAGCGCGGCAATCCAGTGTGTTGGTGCGGCGACATTCTGGATTGCCGCATCGCTACGCTCTTCGTAATGACAGGTGGAATATTTAGCCAGTGCTTCCCTGAAGCGGCGTAATGGCGCCGACCAGCGCCCCTGCGGCGTCAGCGGTGGCATGCCCGCGATCACGGTGCGGGTTGTACTCGACGATTTCCATTGCCACGAAGGCGGGGTCGCCGCGTAAACGGGACAGAGCGTTGACTAGTTCGGCGCGACGCAGGCCGCCAGGCACCGGCGTGCCCGCCCCCGGTTCCTCCTCGGGGTCG
Source organism: Thiobacillus sp. (assembly GCA_041750575.1). GTDB lineage: Bacteria > Pseudomonadota > Gammaproteobacteria > Burkholderiales > Thiobacillaceae > Thiobacillus. The sequence goes on from JBGSZD010000257.1 coordinate 2,270, forward strand.
AGT
>JBGSZD010000258.1:0-4269 GCA_041750575.1 Thiobacillus sp.
CGCAGCGTGCGCGGCCCGAGATTGAATCGTCACGCGGCGAGGTCAGACGCGACGCGAAAGAGCGTCCCCTGCCGGGGCAGCCCGCCAACCAGACCTACCAGGGGCGTGGCCGCGACAGTCGCGACGCGCGCGATCGCAATAGATAAAACGGGTTGGGTGCGGGCGTGCGCATCAGCGCGTTCCCGTTTCTCTACGCCAGCTTGAACAGTCGCACTGGCCGGTTTTGTCCCCTGAGCTGCACCGGCCCCAGGTCGAGCGCATCGGCGGGCGGGTGGGCCAGGTTGGCCCAGATGGCTTCGGAAATCAGCAGGCGGGCGTCGTAGTCCTTGGTGGCCTGCTCAATGCGGGCAGCCAGATTCACGGTTTCGCCGACGAGGGTGTATTCCTTGCGTTCATGGGTGCCGACGTTGCCGGTGACGAGCTGGCCGGCATGCAGACCAATGCCGAGTTGCGTGGGAGGGATGGCGCCGCTCGCGTTGAGGGCCTCGACGCGTTCGAGGATGGCCAGCGCGGCGTTGAGCGCATGCGGCACCCGATCGGCGTCATCGGCGGGCGCGCCGAATATGGCCATGAAGCCGTCGCCGAGGAATTTGTTGACGATGCCGTGATGCGCGTTGACGACGTCGATGAGCTCGCTGAACAGGGTATTGAGATAGTGCATGACTTCGTGCGGCGTCTTGTCGGCGGCGATGCGGCTGAAGCCGCGAATGTCGAGAAACATGACGCAGGCATCGCGGGTCTCGCCCTCGATATCGAGATTCTGTTGCAGCAGCCGCTGGGCGATTTCGGGCGAGACGTGCTGCCCGAATATGCTGATGGCGTGGTCGCGTTCCTGGGCGTTGTGAACGGATGCCTGCATCTGTCGCCTGAGCGCGACGGTGAGAAACCCGGCCAGCAAGCCAGATGCCAGCAGCAGCGCTGCCTTCACCAGATATGCCGACGGGTCGGTAAGCATTTCCAGGCCTGCCATCGGCGCTTCGCCGCCGACGAAAATCATCGCGATGAGCAGGAACTGCACCGTGGCGACCACGCCGCTGAACACGCATACCCAGAAATCCAGATACAGCGCGGCCATGAAAATGAACAGCGGATACAGCATGGGCGTGGCCGAGGCCATCGCCTGCCACGGCCCCATCACCAGCGTGAGCATCAGCATGATGACGCCGGGCACGCTGGTTTCGATGAATACGTTGGTATAGCGAAACAGCCAGGACGGCAACGCGCTCTTCAGCAGCAGGCGTCCGATGCGCAGCCGCAGCAGCCATTCGTACGCCAGCATGCCGCCGAACAGGACGAAAAACGGCCAGAACAGCTCGCGGATCGGCTGCGCCAGCGCCGCCGGCCAGGCGCCGGGCACGAACACCACGGCGAACAGCAGCAGGATCATGAACACGAAAATCCACACCGTGACTTCGGTGCGCTGGCGTTCGGTTTCGAGCACGCCCGCCAGTATCGTCGGACTTGGCGGGGTTCTGTTCGCAGTGGTTCGGCGCATGGCGGCGTGGCGTTCAGGCAAGAGCGGTCGATCCGGAAAAGTGTTTCAAAGCGACGGCGGCTTGCGCATTCGTTTCACTGCGTGCGCGCCCAGGCGGATTCGATCGTGTCTCCCTCGCTGGCGTATCGGACGCTCAGATTTTGTCCATCGGAGACGAACGCCATCGGCAGTTCTTCGGGGCCGTCCCAGTCCGGATCGGTGCTGTCGGACACCTGGATGAACCACTGGCCGTTCCGGTTCAGGAACTGCCCGGCGTAGGCAATGGCCTGCGGGCCGAATTGGCCCTGCGTCGTCAATTGCACCCGCCACGCATACTGGCTGTCGGACTGGCGGGCGATGTCCATCGCGCCGCCGATGGCCTGCGGGACTTGGTTGATCTTGTGAACCAGCAACTGGAACCGTCCTTCGGGCAGCGTCTGGCCGGGTTGCGTCGGCTGCGCGGGTGGCGTGAAAACAGGCGGCACGATGGGCGTACCGTTGTTCAGCGCGCCGAATCCGGTTGGCGGGGCCGACGGTGTGGGCGGCTTCTCCATCATCCAGCCCAAGCCGGCCAGCATCAGCAGGATGGACAGGACGATGCCGGTGGTGGCAATGCCCTTGCTGCCCGCGCGATTGCGTTTGACGTCGTAGCGCGCCGCGAAGGCCAGGCCGGCGGCGATGGCGGCGACCACGAAAAAGCCGAGCGCGAAATCCTGATCGTGCAACTCGGCCTCGGGCGTGGCGGCGACGATACCGAACAGCAGCATGCCGATGCCGACACTAACCCAGGCCTTCCAGCTGGGCGGCGGCATGTGTTCAGCCGGGGGCCGGGGCGTGTCTGGCGCGGGAACGTAAGGGGACGCGGGCGAGGCGGATGGGGATGGCCCTGGCGCCATTTTCTTGAACTCGATGAAAAACTGGATGACCAGCGGTACCAGCACCACCGCGTAGATCAGCCATTTGAATTCCTTGAGTTTCTCGATCTCGAAAATAAGGATGCCCGACAGGATGACCAACCCGGCAACGGTGATGAGCAGGAAGGGGTAGTCCTTGAGGTAGCCGACGATCTGGCCCATGGCCGGATGCTCCTTCGGCGCTTCGGTTTGTTTTTCGGCTTCAGCCATACGGCCTCCCAGTTTGCCGTTGCGTGCTGAAAGTATAGTCGGCGCGCCCGAAAAGCGAGGGCATGCAGTCCGCTTTCTCGGCTACGATGCGGCTCTCGCCATTGCATGCAGCACGCCATGTCCCGTTTCAGCACGCCGGTTTTGCGCAGTCTTCTGGACGAACACCCGTCGATCCTGGCGGACGCGCCTGATTTTCCCACGCTCGTGGCCGGCGAATGGATCGATCTGTACGACCGCGTGGTTCCGCAAGTGGAGCAGCGGATGTGGCAGGCGGACGACGTGGCGTTCGAGCGTTGGCTGGCGGTGTATCAGGCGCTGTTCTGCGAGCAGCAGGCGCTGATCGAGCAGACCGGCGCGCGCGAACAACACGCGTTCATCCTGGGCATTCCGGTCGCGGACCGTCCGGCGCATGTGCGGCTGTGTCTGGAAAGCATCCTGCAGCAGTGCCGGCTGTATGGCTACGGCGGGCAGGACGCGGACGGGCGCTACGCGAAGCTCACGGTCGTCGTTTCCGAAGACAGCCGCGACCCGTCATGCGTGGCGGCGCATCGGGCGCTGGTCGAGGAATACCGCGGCAAAGGCTTGTCGGTCGAGCACTTCGACCTGCCGGAGCAATACGCGCTGTTGCAGGCGATTCCCGAAGCCGAACGGCAGCAGCTCGGTCGCCTGCTCACCACGCAGCCGCCGGAACGTTTCTACCGGAAAGGCCAGGCGGCGAACCGCAACCTCTGCATCCTGAAGATGCGGCAACTCGCTCAGGACAAGGACCGCACACTGTACTACCTGGTGGACAGCGACCAGTCATTTCGGGTCAATCGCCAGACCGCTGCGGGCGAGTGTGTTGTTCCGGCGCTCAACTATTTTTATTACATCGACCGCATTTTTTGGGAGCATGACATCCGCATGCTCACCGGCAAGCTGGTCGGCGACCCGCCGGTGTCGCCGGCGGTGATGGCGGCGAATTTCCTCGACGACGTGACGGCCTTTCTGCAGCGCATCGCGGCGCTCGATCCGCACGCGGCGTGCAGCTTCCATCCGCAGGATGCGGCCCTGCCGGGTGACGCGGCGTATCATGATCTGGCGAGGCTGTTCGGTTTCGACCAGGCAGCCAGCCACTTCGACTACCGCTGCCCGCTCGAAGGTGCGCACGACCACACGGCCTGTCTCGAAGGTTTCGCCGAACGCCTGCACGCCTTCTTCTTCGGCGAACACCTGACGCGGCGAACCGGGTTTCACTACGTCGGCGCGTTCACGGAATTGGCGCCCGCGCGGACGATCTACCCCGGCAACACCATCGTCGATTTCGACGGCCTCAAATACATCATCCCTTTCGGTCACCTGCGCCTGCGCATGTCCGGCCCCACGGCGGGCCGCTTGATCCAGGCCGAGATCGGCGCGCGCTTCGTGTCGGCCAACCTGCCGATGCTGCACACGCGCACCACGGCCGACGACATGCAGGCCGAATTCCGCCAAGGTGAATTCCGTCCTGGCGTGGAACAGCGGGACGATGCCGCCATCGATATCGCCGACGAATTCGAGCGCCAGTTCTTCGGCGACCTGATGCTGTTTTCTGTGGTGGCGTGGTTGAAGCAGCACAGTCTCGATCAGCTTGCCGATGCCGCCGCGGTGAAACAGGGGGTGACGCAGGTGGAAGCCGAGATGCTGGCGTTG
>JBGSZD010000259.1:0-3289 GCA_041750575.1 Thiobacillus sp.
GCGGCGTCGGCTCGTATTGCGCCGAGGCGCTGGCGCGGGCGGGCGTGGGGCGGCTGACGCTCATCGACCACGATGTGGTGGCCGTGTCGAATATCAACCGCCAGCTGCCAGCCTTGCTGTCCACGGTGGGGTTGCCGAAAGCCGAGGTGATGGCCGCGCGTATCCGCGATATCAATCCGGCGTGCGAACTTGTCGTGATCCGCGAATTCCTGGTGCCCGAAACCGTAGCCGACATGGTGCCGGCGGATATCGATTTCGTCGTCGACTGCATCGACTCGCTCAACTGCAAGGTCGCGCTGGTGGCCAGCAGCGTCGAGCGCGGACTCAGGGTGGCTTCCAGCATGGGGGCGGGCAACAAGCTCGACCCGACCCGGATCCAAATTGCCGACATTTCGAAAACCAGCATGTGTCCGCTCGCCGCGGTGATGCGCAAGCGGCTGCGCAAGCGCGGCATTCCCAAAGGCGTGCTCACTGTGTTTTCCGACGAGGCCGGGCGTGCGCCGCTGCCGCCGCAGCCTGTCGAGGGACGCGGCCGTGCCCGCGCGGTCAACGGCACCATCAGCTACATGCCGCCATTGTTCGGCCTGATGTTGGCGGGAGCGGTGGTGCAGAGGCTGATCGCAGAATCGTAAATTTTGCTGCACCGTCTCGCGGGGTTCAAGCGGCTGTGCCAAGCTGACAGCTTTCAACGATGAGGAGGCGGCAATGGGACTACTGGATATGGTGACGGGCGCATTGGGCGGCGCGGGCGGCAATGGCGGCGGTGCGAATCCGCTGCTGGGCATCGTGATGCAGATGCTGTCGAATAATGGCCAGAGCGGCGGCCTGGCGGGCCTGGCGAAGGCCTTTCAGGACAAGGGCATGGGCGACCAGATGGCGTCGTGGATCGGCACCGGACAGAACCTGCCGATCTCGCCCGATCAGATCAAGGCCGTGCTGGGCGGCGGCCAACTCGGACAGATCGCCAGCCAGCTGGGGATGAACGAGCAGCAGGCGGCAGGCGGACTGGCCGACATGCTGCCGCAGGTGATCGACAAACTCACCCCGAACGGGCAGGTGCCGCAGGGAAACGATTTGATGGCACAAGGGCTGGAACTGCTGAAGGGCAAGCTGTTCGGCTGAGGCCTGCCGGGGCACGCGCAATGCGTGCTCCGCGATGCCGTTATTGCTGCGTCGCTTCTTCCATCTGCTTGCGCTGTGCCTCGGCCGCATCCATCACCTGGCCTTCCACCGCACGTGCTTTCTCCATTGCCTGAATCTGCGTTTCGAACGCGGGGTTGGGCTGGCGTTCGGTTTCAGGCGGCGGCGGGGCAGGTTCGCAGGCAGCGAGCAGTAACACAAGCGGAAGCAGAATACGTTTCATCATTCGTTCTCCAGTAAGCCGGTGGGCAGGCCGTCGATGCTGACCTGATTTTTTTCGCGCCAGTATTCCAGCAATCCGACCGCGCCTTTCTTTTCAGCCCAGCGCGCCAAGGTGTCGCGCTCGCCGGCATAGGCGTACATCGGTACGGCATAGCCGCAGGACGTCTGGACCGATTCGATGTCGAGCACGATGAGCTGGCGTTCGCCCGGCTGGGCGGGAAAGTGGCTGCGCAGTTCGCCCCATTCGGCGTCCTGCCGGCGCACGGCGCGGCCGTGACCATACACCCGCAGGATCAACGGCTCGGCGTCGAAGCTGCACCACATCAGGGTCATGCGGCCATCGTGCTTCAGATGCGCGGCGGTTTCGTTGCCGCTGCCGGTGAGGTCGAGGTAGGCGACGCAGGTGTCGGTGAGCACGCGCAGGCTGTCCATGCCCTTGGGCGACAGATTGAGCCGGCTGTCGGCGGTGCCGCTGGCGGTGAAGAAAAGCTTTTGCGCGGCGATGAAGTCGCGGTGCTTGGCTTCCAGGCCGGGATAAAAACGCGCCATCAGTTGATCTGCTTCTTGATGAATTCCGCGAGGATGCGCAGGCGCGTCACGCTGTCGTTCATCTCCAGCAGATTTTGTTTGATCGACAATTTGAGCGGCAGCACTTCGGACAGGCGATAGCCCACCCAGGCGGCGTTGTCGAAGACATGCGGCGCGGGGAAATGCGCATCGCCGTATTCATGAATGATGTGGCGCAGCACTTCAACGGCCAGCTCGAGTTCGTCGGGCACGGCTGTCGCGGGTTCGGCGCTGACGGGTTCCACCGTTCCAATCAGCAGGCCGTTGGGTTCGGTGTGCGTCGTGCGGATGACGAAGCGTTCCTGGGCCTGGGTGTCGATATGCAGAATGCCGGTTTGCGGCATGTCCCATTCGGTGATCTGCACACGGGTACCGACGGAGTAGGGCACGGCAGGTGTGCCGACCTCGTCGCCCTCGCGGATGGCGCAGATGCCGAAGGGCGTGTTGTCGGCGATGGCCTGTTTGACCATATCGAGATAGCGCTGCTCGAAAATCCGCAGCGGTAGACGCCCGCCGGGGAACACGACGGTATTGAGCGGGAACAGCGGCAGCGTCGTACTCAATGCTCATCACCCCACGGCACCATCAATGCGTGTTGTATGCCCAGTTGGTCGAGGATGCGTGCGACGATGAAATCAATGATGGCTTCGACCGACTGCGGGCGATGATAAAAGCCGGGGTTGGCCGGCAGGATCACCGCGTTCATCTTCGACAGTTTCAGCATGTTTTCCAGATGCAGGGTGGAAAACGGCGCTTCGCGCGGGACCAGGATCAGCTTCTTCTGTTCTTTCAGCATCACGTCGGCGGCACGCTCGATCAGGTTGTCGGAGAGGCCATTTGCAATCGCGGCGAGCGTGCCCATCGAACACGGACACACCACCATCGCATCGGCCGGATTGGAGCCGGAAGCGACCGGTGCATTCCAGTCCTCGCGGCCGAACACGCGCAGCTGGCCGTCGCGTGCGTTCAGGCCTTCGGACAATTGTTTTTCGAGATCGCCGGCGCGCGCGGGCAAGGCCACGCCGAGTTCCTGCTTGGCGACGATGTGGGCCGCCTGCGACACCAGTAAATAGACCTCCAGGTCGGCAGCCAGCAGGCATTCGAGCAGACGCAGGCCATAGGCCATGCCGGACGCGCCGGATAGCGCGAGGGTAACGGTGTTCAGGGGAGCGAGCATGGCGCGGATTGTCGCCTGTCTGATGCAGGGGCGGCAAGCACGCGCGCAACGATGACGCCGTTGACGGCACCGAAGACGAGTGCGGCGGCGGCGAATACCGGCAGCAGTTTGATCAGCGCCGCGCTGGGCAGCAACCACCATCCTGCCAGCGCGAGTTGTCCACCGATGTGGCCGAAGGCCGCC
>JBGSZD010000260.1:0-4768 GCA_041750575.1 Thiobacillus sp.
CAGCGCACGGCCGTCCGCCGCCACGATGGGTGCTTCGCCCGCGGGATAGACCTCAGTCAACAGCAGCACGTCGGTTTCCGACAGCACTTTTACGAAGTCCTCGAAACAATCGCGGGTGCGGGTAAAGCGGTGCGGCTGGAACACCAGCACCAGCCGCCGCCCGGGGAAGGCGCCGCGCGCGGCGGCCAGAGTGGCCGCCATTTCCACCGGGTGGTGGCCGTAGTCGTCGATCAGGCAGTAATGGCCGCCGTCCTTCGTAGTCTGTTCGCCGTAGCGCTGAAAGCGCCGGCCGACGCCGTGGAATTCGGCCAGGGCTTTGATAATGGCAGCGTCGCTGGCGTCGACCTCGGTCGCCACCGCAATCGCCGCCAGCGCGTTGAGCACGTTGTGCATGCCGGGGTGGTTCAGTACCACATCGAGGTCGGCCATGCCTTCGCGCTTGACGGTGAAATGCATCAGGCCGCGTTCGAAACGGGCGTTCACCGCGCGCACCTGCGCGGCTTCGTCAAAGCCATAGGTGGTGATCGGCTTGGTGATGCGCGGCAGGATTTCGCGCACGTGCGGGTCGTCTATACACAGCACCGCCATGCCATAGAAAGGCAGACGCTGACAAAAATCGACGAAGGCCGTTTTCAGGCGCTCGAAGTCATGGCCATAGGTGTCCATGTGATCGGCGTCGATATTGGTGACGATCGCGATCACTGGCGTGAGATACAGGAACGAAGCATCGGACTCGTCGGCCTCGGCGACCAGGAAATCGCCCTTGCCGAGCCGCGCGTTGGTGCCGGCGGCGGTGAGCTTGCCGCCGATGACATAGGTCGGATCCATGCCCGCCTCGCCGAGAATGCTGGCGACGAGGCTGGTCGTGGTGGTCTTGCCGTGCGTACCGGCAATCGCGATACCCCGCTGCAGCCGCATCAGTTCGGCCAGCATCAGCGCGCGCGGCACGATGGGAATTTTCTTCTCGCGCGCGGCAATCACTTCGGGGTTGGATTCCTGCACCGCCGTCGAGGTGACGACCGCGTCGGCGCCCGCAATATTGTCCGCCGCGTGGTCGCGATGGATGCGCGCACCCAGATTGGCCAGGCGCTGCGTGACCGTGTTGTCGGCAAGGTCGGAGCCGGACACTGCATAGCCCAGGTTCAGCAACACCTCGGCGATGCCACTCATGCCGACGCCGCCGATGCCCACGAAGTGGATGTGTTTGACGGCGTGTTTCATCAGCGGCGGCCTTCCCTGCTGACGCCCGACGCAGGCATCCGGCGACCCTCGCGGCCGGTCGCATCCCGCAAGCGGGAGCCCTGCTCCCTGCTCGGATCGACCATGCCTACGAAGTGGATGTGTTTGACGGCGTGTTTCATTTCGCGAGTGCCTCGCAAATATCGGCGACCTGTCGGGTCGCATCGGGTTTGGCCAGCGCACGCGCCTTGTCCGACATCGCCGCCAGCGTCACGCGGTCGAGGCCGCCGATCAGCGCGGCGAGCTTTTCCGTCGTCAAATCCTTCTGTTGCATCAGCCAGGCCGCGCCGGCTTCGCTGAGAAATTCGGCGTTGCCGGTCTGGTGGTCGTCGACCGCGAACGGGAAGGGCACCAGCACGGCGGGCACGCCGGCACACGCCAGCTCGGCTACCGTCATGGCGCCGGCGCGGCAAATGGCGAAGTCGCACGCCTGATAGGCAGCGGCCATGTCTTCGATGTAGTCGCGCACCTCGGCCTCCACGCCGGTAGCCGCGTAGTTCGCGCGCAGGCTATCGAGATGCTGGCGACCCGATTGATGCACCACCGCCGGGCGCTTTTCCGCAGGCAGCAGGGCCAGTGCTTTCGGCACCAATTCATTCAATGCCGACGCCCCCAGGCTGCCGCCAACCACCAGCAGGTGCAGCGGGCCGCTGCGTTCCGCCTTGGTCGTTGTGGCAATGTCGGTACGCACCGGGTTGCCCACCCACTCTGTTGCCACGCGGCGGCAGGGGATGGGTTTGTCGTTCTCATGGGTGAACACCTTGGGGAAGGCAGTCAATATGCGGTCAGCGAGGCAGGCCAGCACGCGGTTGGTCAGCCCGCCGACCGAATTCTGTTCGTGGATGACCAGCGGCTTGTTCAACAGGCTCGCCATCATGCCGCCGGGGAAGGCGGTGTAGCCGCCCATGCCGAGAACCACGTCGGGACGACGACGCAGGATGGCGGCGAAGCTTTGCCAGAAGGCAACCAGCAGCATCAGCGGCAACAGCAGCTTCTTCACGAGGCCCTTGCCGCGCACGCCGCCCATCGACACCCACACCATGTCGATGCCCGCCGCGGGCACCACCCGCGCTTCGAGTCCAGCCTTCGTGCCAAGCCAGAACACGTTCCAGCCGCGTCCGCGCAGGGCGTCCGCCACCGCCAGCGCAGGGTAGACGTGGCCGCCAGTGCCGCCGGCCATGACCATGAGGGTACGGTTCGCCACGGCCATCAGAAGGTTTTTCCCCGCATCATCTGCCGGTGTTCCCAGTCGATGCGCAGCAGCACGGCGATGGCCAGGCAGTTGGCCAGGATGCCGCTGCCGCCGAACGACAGGAAGGGCAGGGTGAGGCCCTTGGTCGGCAGCAGGCCGACGTTGACGCCCATGTTGATGAGCGATTGCACGCCCAGCCAGATGCCGATGCCCTGCGCCACCAGCGCGCAGTAGTTGCGCTCGAGTTGGGCCGCGCGATGGCCGATCAGAAAAGCCTTGACGATAAGCCAGGCGAACAATGCGATCACCACCGCGACGCCGACGAAGCCGAACTCTTCGGCAATGACGGCGAGCAGGAAATCGGTGTGCGCTTCCGGCAGGTAGAACAATTTCTCGACGCTGCCGCCCAGCCCCAGACCCAGCCATTCGCCGCGCCCGAAGGCGATCAGCGCATGCGACAGCTGGTAGCCCTTGCCGTAGGGGTCGGCAAACGGATCCATGAAGCCGAGCATGCGCTGCATGCGGTACTCCGAGGTGAAAATCAGCGCGGCGAAGCCGATCAGCAGCACCACGATCAGACCGGCAAAGACTTTCCAGTTGAGCCCGCCGAGGAACAGGATGCCCATGGCAATCGACACGATCACCACGAAGGCGCCGAAGTCCGGCTCTTTCAGCAGCAGCGCGCCGGCCAGCATCATCACGCCTGCCATCGGCAGGAACCCTTTCTTCAGGTCGTGCATGAAGGCGGCCTTGCGCGTGGTGTAGTCGGCGGCGTACAGCACCGCAAGCAGCTTCATCAACTCGGACGGCTGCAGGTTGGCGAAGCCCAGCGGAATCCAGCGGCGGCTGCCGTTGACCTCGCGGCCGATGCCGGGGATCAGCACCACGATCAGCAACAACAGGCCGCCCATGAACAGATAGGGTGCAGCCTGCTGCCACACGCGCATCGGCACCTGAAAGGCGGCGACCGCAGCGCCGATGCCGAGCGCGATGAAAAGGCCCTGGCGGTAGAGGTAATACTCACCGTTGTGGCCGGTATAGCGCGCGGCTTCAGCGATAGCAATGGATGCGGAGTACACCATCACCAGCCCGATTGCGAGCAGACCGAGCGCCAGCCACAGCAGGCTGAAATCGAGCTCGGCACTGGGCTTGGGCGCACGTGCGGTATACAGCATCAGTCCCGCTCCTTTTCCGCCGCGAGTTTTTTCACCGCCTCGACGAAAACTTCGGCACGGTGCGCATAATTGCGGAACATGTCGAAGCTGGCACAGGCAGGTGACAACAGCACGGCATCGCCGGGATGCGCGAGACGCCGGGCCGCGGCAACCGCTTCCGGCAAGGTGGCGGCGGCTTGGGTTTCAATGCCGCTGCCTTCGATCGCCTTGGCGATCAACGGCGCATCGCGTCCGATTAGCAGCACCGCGCGCGCGTTGGCCGTCACTGCGGCCTTGAGCGGGCTAAAATCCTGCCCCTTGCCGTCGCCGCCGAGGATGACCACGGCCTTCTTCGCGCCCATGCCGTAGAGCGCGGCTTCGGTAGCACCGACGTTGGTGCCCTTGGAGTCGTCGTAATAGGTGACGCCTTCGATCTCGGCGACCTTTTCCACCCGGTGCGGCAGGCCCTTGAAACGGGCGAGACCGCGCAGCAGGGCTTCCATCGGCAAACCGATCGCACGGGTAAGCGCCAGCGCGGCCAAGGCATTGGCGGCGTTATGCAGGCCCGCGACCGGCAACGCGGAAATCGGCATCAGCATGTCGCCGCCCAGACACAGCTCGTCTTCGCACAGACCGAAGTTCTCGTCGGTGGGGCAGCGATCAAGCCCGAAGCTGACCACGCGCCGGCCTGGCAGCACCATCGCCAGACTGCGCGCGTCGTCGCGGTTCACCACCTGCACGCCGCTGCCGCCGAAGATACGCGCCTTGGCAGCCGCGTAGGCGTCCATGTCTGCGTAGCGGTCCATGTGGTCTTCCGACAGGTTGAGCACGCTGGCCGCGTCGGAGTCGAGGTTGGACGTGGTTTCCAATTGAAACGAGGACAGTTCCAGCACCCACACTTGTGGTGCCGGCGCACGTCCCTGTTCGACTTCATACAGTGCATCCAGCACGGGCAGGCCGATATTGCCTGCCACGCAGGTTTCCAGCCCCGCCATGCGGCACATGTCGCCGCACATCGCGGTGACGGTGCTTTTGCCGTTGCTGCCGGTGATTGCGATCACCCGCATCGGATGTTCCCTTTGCGCATTGAGCGCGCGGATGGCGCGGGCGAAAAGCTCGACGTCGCCGACCGTTTCGACGCCGGCCGCAACAGCGCGCGCGACCGCCGGATCGGCCAAAGGCA
>JBGSZD010000261.1:0-5519 GCA_041750575.1 Thiobacillus sp.
TACTCCAGGTTCATCAAACCCGGAAGCATCGCAAATGTGCAAATTGAAATTCAAATCGTGGACACCCATGAATCGCTCAAAACCCGCATCGATAGTGGCTTCACAGCCTGTGCGGCTCAATTTAACCGGACACTACTGGAGTCCAATACGGACTATTTGCAGCGTCTGATCGACGGCCTGTGCGACCTCTCGCTCAAGGATCCCCTGACGGGGCTCGGCAATCGCCGCCACTTCCGTTCAGTGCTCGCGCGTTCGATCGAGGCAGTCGCGCGTTCCGGCGATTCGGTCCTGCTGCTGATGCTGGATATCGACCACTTCAAAGTCATCAACGACACCCATGGCCACCTGGCTGGCGATCAGGTGCTGCAAGCCATCGCCGCCAGCCTTGCGCGCTGCGTGCGCCCCGCGGATACGGTCGCCCGCTACGGCGGCGAGGAGTTTGCCGTGATCCTGCCGAATTGCCGCCCGCTGTTCGGACAGGTGGTGGCCGAACGCATTCGCCAGACCATCGCGTCGCTCTCGATTCCCGTTTCGCCCTTGCTCAGTCTCCGGGCCACCATCAGCATCGGCGGCGCCTACGCGCCGGAATGGGTGCGCTCCACCGCCGATCTATGGATCGAACGCGCCGATCTGCAGCTTTACCGCGCCAAATCCGGTGGACGCAATCGCGTCAGCCTCGATCAGCCGCGCGAGCTTTCTGTCAGCGCGGAAGAAAAAGGTCTGCTGTTCGGCCAGTTTGCGATGGATGAATCGACCCGGCCCGACATCAGCCCCGACAGGACACCGAATCGAGTGAAAACATGAACGACGCCTTGTCTCCTGCCGCCCCCAATCAGGATGCGGCGCCAACGCCCCTGAAGCCTCTGGGCAAAGTATTGGCCGTCACCAGCGGCAAAGGCGGTGTCGGTAAAACCTTCGTGTCCGCCAATCTCGCCGCCGCGCTGGCCAAACGCGGTCACAAGGTGCTGGTGCTTGATGCCGACCTCGGGCTGGCGAATCTCGACGTGGTGCTCAACCTCCACCCCAAGATCACCTTGCACGACGTGTTCACCGGCAAGGCCAGGCTGGAAGAAGCCATTATTCAAGCGCCGGGCGGCTTTTCCGTCCTGCTGGCCGGCTCCGGCATGGTCGAATATTCACGGCTGACGCCCGAAGTACGCGACGAGTTCCTGCGCATCGTGACGGGGCTGGTGCCGCATTACGACGTGGTGCTGCTCGACACCGGCGCCGGGATTTCGGATGTGGTTTTGTTTGCCGTCTCTCTGGCGTCCGAGGTCTTGATGGTGGCCACACCGGAGCCGACTTCGCTTACCGATGCCTATGCCACCATCAAGGTGCTGGCAGGCCAGCAACAGCGGCAAAACGTCCGGCTCATCGTCAATCAGGCCACCCGTGCCGGCATGGGCCTCGCCATTACCGGCCAGCTGCAGCAGGTGCTGGATCGTTTTGTCGTGGCCGATCTTGGTCGACCCATCCACCTGATCCATCTGGGCGATATCCCCGTCGACCCTGAAGTACGCCAGGCCGTGATGCGCCGCCAGTTGATGATGCAGACCACGCCCGGCTGTCCTGCCGGCGTGGCGATCATGCAGATTGCCCGTGTACTGGAAGAAGGCGTGATTCCGAAGGGGAGCCGCTCGCGCTGATAGCCCCGGAAATCGGGAGCGGCGATCGTCTTACCGCGGCGATGGCGTATGCGCGACCAGCGACTTGGCCTGCTCCGGTTCGATCCGCAGCAAATGCCCGATTTCGAGATAATCATCCGGCAAGGCGGCATTGTTCCAGCCCTGCGCGGAGTGCCGGGCCAGGTTGACCGCCAGCATCACATTCCGCACCCGGGTCGTTTTGGCTTGCGCCGGGTCCATCAAATTCAGCAATAATCCGGGCAGCTGCCAATCGGTCGCCAACTGACGCTGGAGCTCTAGGCCGGCAAAGCCCAGCACCTGCTTCTGCGCGTCGGCGCTGCGCAGCGTCTTGTCGGATTCCTGCAGCTTGCGGATTTCGAGCATCTCGACGGGGCTGAAACACCACATCAGCATTTCGGCGACGTGCGACAGCAGCGCGGATACATGCACCTCGTGCGCATGTAGATCGTGCAGGCGCAAGGCCCAGTCGAAGGCATAGTGCGCCGCACGCTGTGCGCGGCGCACTGTTTGCAGCAGATGCACCAGCGCGTCCATATGGCCGTGCAGCATGTCCTCCGCCACGGGCGTCGCCGGCACTTCCCGAAAAAATGTATCGAGCCCCATCATGAGCAGGGCCTGTTTCACGTCGACCAGTTCGTATTTCTGGTTGGAATGTTTGTGCGTCTGCATGTAGCGCAGCAGTTTCACCGTCATCAGCGGATCGTCGGTCACGATATGGGCCACGCTCCGCGCATCGAGCAGGGTTTCATCGGTGCTCAGGCGTGCCAGTTCGCGCGCGGTGAGTTTCAGCACGGGGATATCGGCCTGCCCCAGATAAGCAAGCCACTCCGTCAAGCTTTTCGATTGCCTAGACATCATCTCTCTCCGCGGTGCGCGACGCATTCATGCGAGTGGGTTGTGGCATCCAAGCGATTTGTCATCAAACACGACCGTCTTCCCCCACATGCTGAACCTTACATTTGTATATCGGCCTCTCCCGCCCACCCTTGAGCTGAGCGTAGATTGCGCATCACATCCTGTTTTGTACCGCCGGAAGTTCGGGCGTCGTAACCAAAACCCTACGCACATAGTTATTGACAATTATTCTCATTCGCCCAATAATCATCGCACCAATACGGAAATCACGGGGTTTGATCATGTATGTCTGCCTTTGCCACAACGTAACGGATAGCGACATCCACCAGCTGGTTCGGACTGAGGGCGTTTGCTCGATGCGCGAACTCTGCGAACAACTCGGCGTGGCCACACAGTGCGGCAAATGCGGAAAATGCGCCAAGGAAGTGTTGCGGGAAGCCGTGCGCGAAGCGCGCGCCGAAGCAGCCTGCCCGGGGCTGATGGCTGCCGCCTGACAATTTTTTCATTCTCATTAGCACTTTCATTCCCAAAGCCGCGCCATTGCTTGCGTTGCGCGGGCTTTCCCCTAGAATGACAGGCAGCCCGTCCGCCAAATAGCCATTCAGAACCCAGCCAACGGCATCCCTGCGGGCTCACTCAAATCACAGGAGAGAGCCATGAAAGGCGACAAGAAAGTCATCCAGTATCTGAACAAGGCCCTCACGGTCGAGCTCACCGCGATCAACCAGTATTTCCTGCACGCCCGCATGTACAAGAACTGGGGACTGACCGCGCTGGGCAAGCACGAATACGACGAATCCATCGAGGAAATGCACCACGCCGACAAGCTGATCGAGCGCATCCTGTTTCTCGAAGGCCTGCCCAACCTGCAGGATTTGAACAAGCTGATGATCGGCGAGAACGTGGTCGAATGCCTCAACTGCGACCTCAAGTTGGAACTCGGCGGCCGGGCGCTCTACATCGAGGCCATCGCACATTGCGAAGCCGTCAAGGACTATGTCTCGCGCGAAATCCTCACCGGCATCCAGTCCGACACCGAAGAGCACATCGACTATCTCGAAACCCAGCTCGACCTGGTCAAGCGCATGGGCGAACAGAACTACATGCAGACGGCGGCCGGCCCCATCGAATCCTGAACGCGAAACCTCGCTACAATCAACGCCCCTCTTCAGGGGCGTTTCTTATTCCAGCCATGTCCGATACCTTCGATCCGAACTGCCGTGCCTGCCCGCGTCTTGCCACTTTCCTCGACGACGTGCATGTACGGCACCCGAGTTATCACGCGCGTCCTGTGCCTGCCTTCGGCGATCCCACGCCCTCCCTGCTGATCGTCGGCCTCGCGCCGGGGATGCACGGCGCCAACCGTAGCGGCCGCCCTTTCACCGGCGACTACGCCGGCGTGCTGCTGTACGAGACCCTGCATAAATTCGGCTATGCCAGCGCATCGCAATCGGTCTCGGAAAACGACGGCCTGACGCTCACCGGCTGCCGCATTACCAACGCGGTGAAATGCCTGCCGCCCGCCAACAAGCCGGAACCGGGCGAAATCCGCGAATGCAATCGCTATCTCGCTGCCGAACTGGCAAGCCTGCCTATGCACGCCACCATCCTGGCATTGGGCTTGATCGCGCATCAGGCCGCGTTGCGCGCGCAGGGACTGAAACTCAAGGACTACCCCTTCGCCCACGCCAGCGACTATCGCCTGCCCAGCGGCCGGCGGCTGGTCAGCAGCTACCACTGCTCCCGCTACAATACCCAGACGCGCCGCCTCACGCCCGAAATGTTCGAGGCTGTTTTTGCACGCATCCAGACTGAGAACTGACCATGCCCGTCGTCACCATCAAGCTCGCCGGCACCCTCACCCGCGAACAGAAACAGAAAGTCGCCGAGGAAATCACCGCCACGCTGGAACGCCACGCCGGCAAGCCGGCCTCCTACACCCACATTGCGTTCGAGGAACTGCCGGACGAGAACTGGGCGATCGCCGGCAAGTTGCTGGATGAGGAATGAGTTTTTTATCCGCGAAGGCCGCGAAGTGACACGAAGAAAATCTTCAATGTCTTTCTTCGCGGGTCTTCGCGCCCTTCACGGATAAGAACGGTTTTCAAGCGTGTGCGTCGACAAGGATTTTCTTGCCTCGCTGCCGACCCTGCCCGGCGTCTACCGCATGATCGACGCGGGCGGCGCGGTGCTCTACGTCGGCAAGGCCAAGGATCTGAAAAAACGCGTTTCCAGCTACTTCCAGAAAACCGACCAGAGCCCGCGCATCCAGTTGATGCTGAAAAGCGTCGACCATATCGACACCACGGTGACGCGCACCGAGGCCGAGGCGCTGCTGCTGGAAAACAATCTGATCAAGGGGCTGAAGCCGCGCTTCAACATCCTGTTCCGCGACGACAAGTCCTACCCCTATCTGCTGCTGACCGGGCATCGCTATCCACGTCTCGCTTATTTTCGCGGCACGCCGAAAAAAAACGATCAGGCCTTCGGCCCCTACCCCAACGCCTACGCGGTGCGCGAAAGCATCCAGTTGCTGCAGAAAGTGTTCCAGCTGCGCACCTGCGAGGACACCGTGTTCGCCAACCGCTCGCGTCCTTGCCTGCTGCACCAGATCAAACGGTGCACTGCGCCCTGCGTCAAGTTCATCACGCCGGAGGCGTATGCGCGTGACGTCAGCGCGGCCGCCCAGTTGTTGCATGGCGAGGCAAGCGCCCTGACCGAAGCCATCACCGAGCAGATGAACGCCGCAGCCATAGCGCTGGATTTCGAGACAGCCGCTTTCCTGCGTGACCGCCTGCGCATGCTGGCGACGGTGCGCGAGAAGCAGTTCGTCGACACTACCGGCAGCGAGGCCGATGCCGATGTGGTGGCAGTGGCCGAGGCCGCAGGCGTGATCGCGGTCAACCTCACCATGATCCGCGGCGGCCGGCATCTCGGCGACCGCAGCTTCTTTCCGCAACACGGAGAAGGCGCGACGCCGGCCGAAGCGCTCGAAGCCTTCATCGCCCAGCACTACCT